>VYDD01000176.1 GCA_009843625.1 Gammaproteobacteria bacterium
CGCCCTCCGTCTTACCGCGGCTGCTGGCACGGAGTTAGCCGGCGCTTCCTCTGGGGGTACCGTCAACCGCGAACGCTGTTCACGCCCACGAAGTTCTTCCCCCCTGACAGTGGTTTACACCCCGAAGGGCTCCCTCCCACACGCGGCGTCGCTGCGTCAGCCTTGCGGCCATTGCGCAATATTCCCTACTGCTGCCTCCCGTAGGAGTCTGGGCCGTATCTCAGTCCCAATGTGGCGGGTCGTCCTCTCAGACCCACTACGCGTCATCGCCTTGGTGAGCCGTTACCTCACCAACAAGCTGATACGCCGCGACCCCCTCGCCTGGCGGGAGCTTGCAAGCAGAGGCCCCCTTTGGTCCGCATCCCATGCGGGACGCGGATATCATGCGGTATTAGCCCGGGTTTCCCCAGGTTGTCCCCCACCTGACGGCAGGTTGGTCACGTGTTACTCACCCGTTCGCCACTCGGTTCCAGGTGCAAGCACCTGGTCCTCGTTCGACTTGCATGTATTAGGCACGCCGCCAGCGTTCGTCCTGAGCCAGGATCAAACTCTCCGTAAAAAAAAGAAAGCTCGAACAGCTCCTAATCGAACGCCGATCTCGTAGATCGTCCGTTCGGAATCTACGTTGCTTGAACCCCTGTCCTCCTCGGGCAAGTGCCCGGGAAGACGACGCGGCAGGACGTAGCGCCTGCACGCGAAAGGGGCCCGCCTCACTTCCTCGAAACCCCAATTTTCAAAAAGCTCCGGCACCATGTACGGGCTGCCGGAATCATGGACTCCCGCAAGCGCGGCACCGCCGTCGCTTCGGGAGCGTACGATCGTAACCCCTCTTGCCAGGGGAGTCAACCCGCGTTCAGGGGTTGCCGGCGGGTTCGGATTCCGGGACTGCGCCTCCGCGAGCCGCGGCCAGGAGTTGCCGTTTCGCCCTGGCTGCGGGGACCATGTCTTCCGCCAGCGATGCGGTGGGTATTTCATGCGCTTCGACGCGGTGTCCCCGGCGCAGGGTCAGGTACGCTTCCATGGCACGGTAGGCCGGCAGCCCCACCGAGCGAAGGAAATCGGCCGTGCCCCGGTTGCGGTCGACGACCCGCTGCCAGAATTCCCGCGCATCCGGCCCCGGAAAGGGTGCGGAGTCCTTCTGCGACTCGTGCCGGAAGATCGCCTGCACCTTGGCCCGCAGCTCCCCCTCCGAGAGAGGGACCAGCACGGTGGCCTCGTTCACGGTCCACTCCTGCCAGGCCCCGCGGTAGAGCCATAGCCAGGGCGCTTCGCCGGTGTAGCGTTCCAGTGCCCGCTCCACGGCTTCCAGGCACATCCGATGGGTGCCGTGGGGGTCGGAGAGGTCACCCGCGGCAAACACCATCGACGGACGCACCTCCTCCAGCAGAGCGGCCACGATCGCGACATCGGCTTGCGTGATCGGGTTCTTCCTGACCGTTCCCGTCTGGTAGAAGGGCAGGTTCAGAAAGCGGGCGCAATCACTTGAGAGCCCCAAGGCCTGGATGCCGGCCACCGCCTCGCTCTCGCGGATGACGCGTTTCAGGTGCTGCACCACGACCGGGTCCCCCTCCCCGGGCTCCTTGAGCGCAAGTTCCCTCTCCACCCGGTGGAGAACGTCCCCCAGGGTCTCGCGGTCCCCGAGCTCGATGACATCGGCGGTGCGTCGCATGAAGTCGAGATAGCGGCGGATCTCGTGGTCGAACACGGCGATGTTGCCCGAGGTCATGTACGCGACCGTCAGGCGATTGCCGTTCTCGGCCAGCTTGCGCAACAGCCCGCCCATGGAGATCACATCGTCGTCGGGATGGGGCGAGAAGACGAGCATCCTCTGGCCGCGCGGCAAGCGGCTCTTACCGCGGATCTTGGAGATCAGCGCGTTGAACACCTCGCCGTTGAGCGGTTCGGCCGACCCGTGCCGGGACACCAGCGATCCGAGGTGGTGCTCGCGGTAGTCGTCGGTGGAAAGGTGGAGGATCGGCTTGCCCGAGCGCCGGCTGAGCCAGACCACCGCCTCCACTTCGCGGTGCGGGGTCCATTCCACGTCGCTCACCAGCCAGGGGGTGCGGATGCGCGTCAGCTCGCCGGCGGCGGGAGGATCGAGGTACACCGTCGCGTGAGGATGCTGCTGCAGGAAGGTGGCGGCGACATCGGCGTGCACCTCCCCCTCGACGGCGCGTCGCACGATTTCGGCCTTGTGCTCTCCCGTCGCCAGCAGGATCACCTCGCGCGCCTCCAGAATGGTCTCCACCCCCATCGTGATCGCGCGGGAGGGCACGTTCTCCTCGCCGAAGAAGTCGCCAGCCGCGTCGGCCCGCGTTACGGCGTCGAGATACAGGCACCGCGTGCGCGACTCGCGCCGGGAACCCGGCTCGTTGAAGCCGATGTGTCCGCTGCGGCCGATTCCCAGAATCTGAAGGTCGATCCCCCCGGCCTCGCGAATGCGGCGTTCGAAGTCCAGGCAATGGTCCTCCACCTCGGCCTCGGCCAGATCGCCCCGGGGGATGTGGCGGTTTCCGCGCGGGATGTTGACGAAGTCGAAGAGGTGTTCCCGCATGTAGCGATGGTAGCTGTGCACGCTCCCTGGCCGCATCGGGAAGTACTCGTCGAGGTTGAACGTCACTACGTTCGAGAAGTCCAGACCCTCTTCGCGGTGGAGGCGGATGAGCTCCCGGTAAACGCCGACGGGGGTGGAGCCGGTCGCCAGGCCGAGAACCGCATGACGGCCTTCGCTACTGCGTTCGCGGATGAGAACCGCGATTCGCCCGGCGACCTCGGCGGCGAGGCTGTCGTGATCCGGCATGATGCGAACGGCGATCCGTTCGCGACGTGCCAAGCCGGCTCCGGGCATGGAATGCGCCTGCCTTGAGGGTGGTCGGCCCGGTTCCGACACCTGCGGAGATCCCTGCGGGGGCCAGAGGCCTGCTCCGCGAGCCTCGCCCGGGACAAGAAGCTAAGGTGAGCGACCGGACTTGAACCGGCGACCTCCAGGGCCACAACCTGGCGCTCTAACCACCTGAGCTACGCCCACCACATGAGAGGTCGGCGGGATCACGAGGGTCGCCGGCCTCACCGCTCTGATTCGAAGGGTGCCTCCCAAACGAGCGACGAAAGGTAATCCGGGGCCCGATGCGCGTAAACCACGGCGCGTACACGGGACCGGACCCTCGTCCACCCCGCTCGAGGCGGACGAGAACCCGGAAGCTGGACGCTCTCCGACCGCCTTTCGGCCGACGGAAAACAAGATGAGGCGCGCCCGCCAGGACTCGAACCTGGGACCTACGGATTAGAAGTCCGTTGCTCTATCCAGCTGAGCTACGGGCGCCTCTTTGGGAAAGGGGCGAGGCCCCTAGATCTTGACGACGTTCTCCGCCGCGGGGCCCTTCTGCCCCTGGACGATGTCGAATTCGACCCGTTCCCCTTCGGTCAACGAACGATACCCGTCGACCTGGATGGCCGAGTGGTGTACGAAGCAGTCCCGATCACTGCCTTCGGGCGTAATGAACCCGAAGCCCTTCGCATCATTGAACCACTTCACCGTACCGGTGGTACGCATCCCGCGCTCCTTGCCCGCGCTCACCCGCGGCCTGTTTGGTGGCCGCCGAGACCCGGAACATCCGGCCCCACGACGTCCAACTGCTCAAAATCGCCCCAATGTTACGGGCCGCTGCCGCCCGATGTCAACGCCCGTCGCGTCTTGGCGCGACGCCGGCGCCGGGAAAACCCGTGCGTCAGCTACGGGTCGGTCCAGGGACCGGTTTCACGGCATGCAGCAATGGCAGCAGCCTCGTGACGAAGAGATGAGAATTGATTATCATTATAGGTCAGGAACTCACTGTTTTCGCGCCCCAGTCGCCGATGTGACCACCATGAAGCACTTCCTCGCAACCGTCCCGTCCAACGCGCATCTGGCCTCCGGGTCGCGACTCGCGGCGTGCGCCGCGGCCTGGTGTGGCGTGCACTGCGCGCTTACGCCGTTCCTGGTTGCGGCGGCACCCGCGCTCGCGCTCTCCGAGGGCGTCGAACGCGGGGTGTGGGCGGGTACGGTGTTGCTCGGCGCGGCCATGCTCGCGCTGGGTCCGGCCCGCAGGAACGCTGCCGTGCTCCTCGCGTTCGCCGGGGGGGCCGCGTTCTGGGCGGCATCCCTCGCCGGCTGGCTCGAACCGCTGCCCGAGACCGTGACATCGGCTGCCGGCAGCCTGGTCCTGGCAGGCGCGCTCGTGCAAAGTGCCAGGGTCTGCCAAACGGACTCGTGTGCGGTATGCGCCGACGAGGAGCACTCGGATCGCGGCGGCTGACGATGCAACGAGATACCCGTCAGCGCCGGGCGATCCGCCGCGTGTTCATGAGCGTCGGGCGCCCCCTTACGCCTGACGAAGTCCTCGAGCACGGCCAGCGGATCGTGCCGTCCCTCGGGCTGGCCACCGTCTACCGGAACGTGAAGGCCCTCGCGGACGCCGGCTGGTTGTCGCTAGTGGAGCTTCCCGGAGGCGGGCTCCGGTACGAGTTGGCCGAGCGTCCCCATCACCACCACTTCCTCTGCCGTTCCTGCGATCTGGCATTCGACGTCCACAAGTGTCCGGATGAAGTCGAGGAGCTGGCGCCCGAGGGCTTCGAGGTCGACGGCCACGAGTTGATTCTCTTTGGTCGCTGCGCGGAGTGCAGGTGACGGAGCCGTCGAACCAGCCGCTCAGGGTGTTCCGCCGATTCGGCCGTTGGAAGACACGCCACCTCAGGGGGCCATCTCGGCTGACGGCCTTCGTTCTGCTTGCCGGCATGGCCGCGTGCGGCTCCGGCGCGTCCGACGATCCGGGG
>VYDD01000046.1 GCA_009843625.1 Gammaproteobacteria bacterium
ACCATGTACTGCGGGAAATAGCCGAAGCCGCCTGAAACCGCGTAGAAGCGGGCGCGCAGCGCGGCCCCGAGCGCGTCCGCCCAGGCGTGGAAGAGCGTCGCCTCCGTGCTCTCCACGGTCGCGCGGCCATCCCAGGCTTCGAGCGCGGCGGCGAGGCTGTCCAGCCCCGCGCGCCGAAAGGCGCCGGCTGCCCGGTCGCGGTAGCGGGCGATGAAGGCACTCCGGACATCCAGTTGAATGGCCCTCATCGACTCCGCGTCGTGGTCGCTCCGCGCCTCGATCAGCTCGGTGATGCGCTGGGCGCGGTACGGGTCCTCCCAGCGGTCCGGGGAGATCAGCAGCGACAGCGAGTCCCGGCCCTGGCGGTTGTTGGCCGTCGCGATAAAGCCGGACGCCGGGTTGAGCAGCCGGGGATTGCGCTCGTAGGGCAGCGTCCCGGTCCAGTCGTGTTCACCGGTCCAGCCGGGCACCGGGAGGAGGGACGGACGGCCCGAGCGGCGCAGGGGAACGGCCCCGGCGAGCTGGTAGCCGAAGTCGCCGGCGGTGTCGGCGAAGACCACGTTCTGGTAGGGGCTGGTGAAGAGGGCCAGCGCGGCGATCAATTCGCCGGCGGAATTGGCGAGGTTCATCGCCAGGATCCCGTCGAAGGTCGTCGACGGGTCGTGCGCGCCCCAGCGGAACGACAGCAGTTCGCCTCCCGGCACGGGATCCACGGATGTCATGACGGGGCCGTGGCGAGTTTCGCGCACCACCATGCGCACCGGCTCCTCGCGCCCGCGCACCCGGATCGATTCCTCCCGCACCCGGAACGGCTCGCTCCCCTCCGGCGTCAGGTAGCGCGTGGTGTCGGCTGGATCTACCCGTTCGATGAAGAAGTCGGAGTCATCCACCATCGCGTTGGTGAAGCCCCATGCAACGCCGGCGGTGTGTCCCGCGATCACCCCGGGCGCGCCCGGCAGGCTCTGTCCGACGACATCCAGGCCGGGCGCGTGCAGCCCTATGAGATACCAGATGTTGGGGTGGTCCAGGCCCAGGTGCATGTCGTTGGCGAGCAGGGGCGTTCCGGTCGAGGTGCGGGACCCACCAACGACCCAGGAGTTGGAGGCACGGAAGATGCTCGCCGCTTCCAGCGCGGTGCGGGCGGCCGCGGGAATGCGCGCCGACGCGATCACGTCGGCGGAGACAGTGGGGGGCAGAACGTCCGGCGGCGCGACGGGACCGCTGGCGATCCCGCCACCCCCGGATACGCCGGTATCGCCGGGAACTCCACCACCTGCGCGCGCCACCGGGCCATCCTGCAGAATCGTCACCCCCCAGTCCGGATAGGACGGCAGCAACTCCAGAACGGCTTCGTCTCCCGCAGTGGCGCGCGCGCCCGCCAGCGACATCGAGACCCCGTACTGTGACAGGTCCCAGGCCATGATCTTCTCGACCGCGAGCGAGTGCTCGAGCTCCCAGGTCTCGAGGCCGGCGCGCAGCAGGACGAACTCGGGCGGCAGGAGGCCGCGCCATCCGGCCATGGCCGCGTTCACCCCGCGGGCGTAAGCCTCCACAAGCGCCCGGGTCCCTTCGCTGACGGCCGTCTCGCGCCCGGCCCGGGCGAGGCCCAGCGCGCGCAGGAAACGGTCGGCATCCAGGGTTTCCTCGCCGAACAGTTCGCTCAGACGTCCCTGGGCGACCCGCCGGAACATCTCCAGTTGCCAGAGGCGGTCCGTCGCGTGCAGATACCCCTGCGCGAAGACCGCGTCGGCCAGCGAACCCGCCCACACGTGGGGCACGCCCAGGGAGTCGCGCAGGATCTCCACCGGCTGCTCCAGGCCGGGAAGCACGAGCTCACCGGACGCCGGCGCGGGACCGGTGGCCAGCCGCCTGAGCCAGATCGCGCCCGCCAGCGAAGCGAGCAGAACCCCTGCCAGTGTCCCGAGCAGGATCCTCCGGAACAGGCGGCCCCTCTTCAGCGCGACGCCTCCAGTGCCCGGGTGAAGTCGCGCTGCAGATCGCGGACCTCTTCGAGCCCCACCGAGACCCGAACGAACCCGTCGGGAATGCCCGCCTGCGTCCTCTCCTCCGGTGTCAGACCGATGTGAGAGGTGAAGCGCGGCTGCGACACCAGGGTCTCGACGCCGCCCAGGCTGGGCGCGACCCTGGCCACCTCCAGGTTGCGGCAGAATGCGTCCGCGCCCACGCCCCCGCTCTCCAGCACGAAGCCCACCATGCCGCCGAAGCCGTCCAGAAGCTCGCCCGCAAGCGCGCGGTCGGGGTGACTGGCGAGCCCGGGGTAGGAGACGCGCGAGACCCCGGGGCGGCCCTCCAGCCAGGCTGCGAGCTCCAGGCCGCTCCGGTTGTGGCGCGCCATGCGCACCGACAGCGTCTTGATCCCGCGCTCCAGCAGCCAGGCCGCGTGCGGGTCCAGCGCCGGCCCGTAGAGCACCAGCATGCGCTGCACGCGCTCGACCAGCTCGCGGCTGCCGGAAACGACGCCCGCGATCAGGTCGGAATGGCCGCCGAGATACTTGGTCGCGCTGTGGATCACCACGTCCACGCCGAGGCGGGCCGGCCTGAGGTTGACGGGCGAGGCGAAGGTGGCGTCCATCATGGTCACCGCTCCGGCCTGGCGCGCGAGGCGCACCGGAATGCGCGGATCGAAGACGCGCATCACGGGGTTGGTCGGGGTCTCCAGGAAGAGAATGCGGGTGTTGTCCCGCATCGCCGACTCCCAGGCGCAGGTCTCGTCCGGATCGACGAAGGTCGTGGTCACCCCCCGGTGCGGCATCTCATCGGCGAGCAACGTGGCGGTGGCGCCGTACAGGTGCTTCGAGGCCACGACGTGGTCCCCGGCGCGGGTCAGGGCGAGAACGGGAAGCGCGGTGGCCGCCATCCCGCTTGCCACGGCCAGCGAGGCTTCGGTGCCCTCGAGCGCCGCCAGCTTCTTCGCCACGGCGATCTGATTCGGGTTGTTGCCGTACCGGGAGTAGCGCAGCTCGGGCGCATCGCCGGGCGCGTTCCAGAAGAAGGTGGAGCTCTGGACCACGGGCAGTACGACGGCTTCGCCGGGACGCGGCTCGGGGGCGCCGGCGTGGACACCCAGCGTGCCCGGACCCCAGGCCTCCCGCGCCTCCGGCGAATCGTTCGTTCTCTCCTCCGAGACGCTCTTCATCCCATCAGACTCCTCATAAGATTGCTCAGCGCCAGATAGTCTCCCGACTCGGGTCGCCGGAAAACAAGTCCGCGCCGCACGAGTGACTCCAGCGTAGCGCGATCGACCTCGTCCGGAAGGTGTGCCGGGACATCCCCCGGAGAAAGGGCTCCCCGCTCCTCCAGGGAACGCCAGACCCTCGCATCGGCCTCGCTCGGCACGCCAACCAGCCGGCACGGCCCCGCCGCGGTTTCCGCCACCGCAGTGAGACGATGGCGTTCCAGCACGGCCTCGATCGGCTCCAGATGAAGATCGCTCACGCCGCGCAGGATGAAAAAGGCGCGGGTGGCTTGCCCGGGCGGCTGGTAGTGCAGGAGCAGCTTCGCCACAACCTCGTCCGCGCACGAGAAATCCACCACGTGAACCTCGGAGAAGTCGATGACCGAGAGCGCCATCTCCCCCGCGTTCGCGAGCTGGCTCTCGATGGCCAGCCGCACCGCGCGCCCCGTGGGCCGGGTCACCAGGTGCGCGTAGAGCGACGCCACCTGCCTCTGTACCAGGCGGCGCAGGTCGATCGCCACGGGATCGATGCCGAATCCGTTCATCAGGCCGGACCCGAGTCCGTCATGCGCCGCTCCTCTCCTTGCCCCGCTGCTTCGCGGGCAGAACGATGTTGATCTGGGCGCCCGGAAAATGCGCCAGGCCCTGCTCCAGAGCGGGGGTGTCGTCCCATTCGGGCACGTCGGCGATGCGCGCGGTCCCGCTGCGGATGGAGATGAGCCCGTCCCAACGCCGCACCTGCCTGCGGATCTGCTGGATCCCCTGGCCTCGTCCCAGGTCCTGGAAACGCGTGACGCCGTGGAGGAAGGCGGCCTCCAGCGCCCTGCCGTCCCCCCATCGCTCTCCGAAACGGCCGGCGTGTTCCGCCGCCAGCGATTCACGGAAGCCCCGCCCGAGGTCGGACACGGCGATCACCAGCATCCAGCGGTCCCGGCGCTTTGCCCAGTAGTACGCCTGCGCGGCCACCCATCCCGGGGCCTCGGCATGTTCGATGATGTTCTGGCACACCTCCGAGAGCACCACCGAGAACTGGACGACGGTCACCAGTGGATACCCCAGGGTCCGGGTCAGGATGGTCCCCGCGCGCGTCTGCACGCGGTCCACCACCGCGTGCACGTCGCTGTTGGTGGTCACCGGGGTGATTTCGAGCAGCACGTCGGAGCTTGCGGCGATTTCGCGCGGACGCCGGATCTCTATGGAGAAGAAGCGTCGAGCCTGCTCGAGGAAGCGGATGCGCGCCAGGTATCCGAGGACCTCCGCCTGCCGGGGAAGCCGCAGATGGGGCGCCTGCCCCAGCCGGCGCTTCAGGAGTGCGCCGGCGCTGAGGAGGCCGACAAGGCCCTGCGGGTCGACGAAGCGAAGGTAGCCCGCGTCGAAGAGCGCCTTGCCTTCCACGGCCTGCGCACATTGCCGGAAGACGCTGTCCACGGTGGAGTAGTCCAGCGACGAGGGTACGCGGATCACATGCACCCGGCGAACTCCGGAGTTGGCGCGGCGGGACGGGCGGGCGTGGCGCGGTTCATCGGCGGGCGATCCGCCCCTTCAGGTGGAGGTGCAGCCCGCGCGCACCGCGATGTTCGACGTTTCGGGCGGCCATGGAG
>VYDD01000284.1 GCA_009843625.1 Gammaproteobacteria bacterium
CCACAACAGCGTGGTCGCGACAGGCCCCCGGCCCGCGCGCATGGGCGGGTGAAGTGCGGGCAGCGCCTGACCGACATCGCCTGCGACCCGGCCCCGCCCACCGCGTTCTGGCTCCGTTTCCATGGGACTCCCCCTGGCATGGCCGCGACGGGAGAACGCTCTCTCCGCCCCGGTTTCTCGCCGCCTGCGCCGAGCGGGCGGCGGAAGACGGACACGCGGCGCGCCTCGATGGGAGGGGAACCGGAGCCGCGTTTCCCGGGGCGCGAAGATTAGCGCGCAAGCGTTTGCCGTGCCAGATGTTTCCCATACCCTGACGTAACGTCAGGCTTGGGATGATGGGGTGCAGAGCGAGAGTCCCGCCCTCCCGTCACCGCCGCAAACGCACAGCCTCCCCGAGGCCGCGGGTCACGCTCACCTCCAGGTCGGGCTCGCCACGGAGGATGTCCGGCAGCGCGCCGTCCCAGTCCCGCAGAATCGCGCGCAGGCGTCCCGTCCCCCGCTCGGTGACCACGGTGACTCGCTGCTCGTCGTTCTGGTCCAGGTATGCCTGGCCTTCCGGCCCCGTCAGGGTGATGCGTTCGAGCGCCTTCTCCCAATCGGCCTCGATCGGCACCGTGAAGAAGAAGTGCTTGCCGCCGTATTCGTCCTCTGTGGGTGTGAAGTCCAGCGAGAACAGCGGCTGCCCGTCGGACCCGCTGCCCCGAACGCGGTACGGACCCCATCCGTCAGGCAGTCTCGGCGCCGCCCTCATCGACACCACCGGCTCGATCCACAGTTCGTCCTCCACCGCTCCGCCCCGGAGCACGAGCATGTCGGAGCGCGGACCCGATGCGGCCAGGACGGTGGCCGCCGGGCCCGCGGCCAACTCGGCGCGATGGTCGATCACCTTTTCGAAGTAGAAATCGCTGAGCCAGGGGAACGACCGGCAGTAGCTCATGAGGTCCCGGCCGCCGTCGGGAGGTACCACCGATCCGTTGCGGAAGTCGTATCCCCACACGCCGACGTTTCCGTCCGCGTAGGGGAACGCCGGATCGGGGCCGAAGGCGCCCCCGCAGGGCGCGTGCCTGAGCGAGAGGTTGTGTCCTACTTCGTGCGCCAGCGTGAATGAACTCATGATCCCGATGCTCAACCAACCGGGCAGCTGTCCCCGACCACGGATGGACCCCAGGTCGGCGGCGACCCCGTAGTAGTGACCCACACCGCCTTCCGATGCTCGCAGCATCGCCAGCTCTCCGAAGAGCGCCGACTGCCCCATTGCAGTGGTGAGATCCAGAGACGTGACATAGGCGGCGTGCTGCCTGACGCTGAACCCGGCAAACGGGAAAGCGTGCTTCAGCAACGCTACCTCGGGGCTGTCGGCGGAGATGCTGCGGACCCACTCCACAGCCGACGAATCGGGCTCCGCAGCTACCACGACCGGCACCAGATTAAGCAGCGTCGGGGGCACCTCCACGACGTTCAGCAGTCGGGCACCCAAGCGCGGGAAACGGGTTTCGCTCGCGGTGGCGAGAGGGAGCGTGCCCCCGGGGTCGACCTCCACGACCATCTCGACGCCCGGGACGATGACCTCCGCAGGAATGACGGCGTTGTACGACGTGCCCAGATCGCCCTCTTCGGCAACTGCAGGGATCTGGTTGCCGTCGCGCGTCATGACCACGCGGTGAACTTCGCCCCCTTCCGGTCCCGTAAAGACCGCAACGACCTCGGGCTCGAAGAACCCTCTCGGTTCATCAGCCGTCACGAATGCCCTCAGCAGGGCGTCCCGGTTGGCGACCAGACGCACGGTCCCCGGCGGAGTCTGGACCGACTGAATGAGGTAGACCATGGGCAGGGCCACCGTGACCTCATCCGGGTTGTCGCAGATCGTGCCCGCCGTCTGCTCGATCGCGGTGTACCATGCCTGAAAGTCCGGCGCGGGCGACGCGCACACGCCGGTGTCATCGTGTAGAAGCGTGCGAACCCGTTCCAACCGCCTCAGCGCGAACGGCAGCGCGCCCTCAAGCCCGGGGTTCCGGCCGACCCGCAACTCGGCAAGTTCCCGCAACCCGCCGATGGCGCTCGGTACCGCGCCGGACAGGTCGTTTTCAGCCAAGTCGACCGCCGTGAGCCCGGTAAGGTTCGCAATCTCCGCGGGGAAGGCACCGGACAGGCCGTTGGCGGGCAGCGCCACCTCCACGACGCGTCCCTGCTCGGTGGCCACGCCATGCCAGTCCTCGAGGGGAGCCTCCGTCGCCCATGCCCCGCGGTTCGTCCAGGACGGGCCGCCGGTCATGTCGTGGAAGCCGATGAGCGCAAGCCGTTCGACCCGCGCGACATCACAACCCGGCCTGTCGCCATCCGGTATCGCGCGCAGCCACGCCTGGAACTCCTCGTCGATCTGAGCGCAGAGGTCGGTGCCCGCGTACGACAACCCCTGCATGGACTTCAGCTTGAGCATGCTCCGCGGGAGCAGGCCGGCAAGGTCATGGTTCCCCTGCAGCCAAAGCCCGCTAAGTGAGCGCATCCCGCTAATGGCGGACGGGAGCTGGCCGCTCAACGAATTGCCCTGCAGATCGAGTCGCGCCAGGACCTGGAGGTTGCCCAGACTGCGGGGCAACTCGCCGCTCAACCCGTTGTTTGCCGCACGCAGGTCGTGTAGCGCCGCAAGGTTGCCGAGTTCCCCGGGCAGAGTTCCGGAGAGTTCGTTTTGATGAATCCAGAGCGTCTCCAGGTTCGACAGATTCCCCAGCGAGGCGGGGATTTCACCGGTGAGCTGGTTCTCGTAGAGATACAGCCCTTTCAGTGCGGCCAGGTTTCCCAGTTCGGCCGGAATCGCACCCGTGAGGTTGTTCCGCGACACCGACAGGATCTGAATCGCCCACAGGTTCCCCAGTTCGGGCGGAACTAGATATCTTGTGTCTCGTGCAGTCCAGCAGAGTACATCATGTCATCCATAACACGTTATTAGACAGATATTTCCAAGACTACATCCGGGTTACATCGTCCCTTGCCGTCCGCTGATGTCCCGTGTATTCTTCCTTGTAGAGTGATTTGGAATGTGATACACAACCACGGAAGGAACCCGCATGACGAAGCGACCCAGGACGCTCACCGCCGCCTTCGTTCGGACGGTCGGCCGCCCCGGCGTTTACGGCGACGGACGGGGCGGGCGGGGGCTGAGCCTCCGGGTGTACCGGACGGCCAACGGGAGGGTCACCAAGACATGGCGGCAGCGCGTCAGGATCGACGGGCGGCTCACCTCGATCGGGCTCGGGCCGTACCCCGAGGTCACACTCGCCGATGCCCGGGAAAAGGCGCTGGACAACAGCCGGAGGGTCCGCAGGGGCCAAGACCCGCGCGGGCGCGGCGTCCCGACGTTCGCCGAGGCCGCGCGGCGGACCATCGAGCTTCACCGCGATTCGTGGAAGGCCGGGAGCCCGCTGCCCCAGCAGTGGGAGTCCACCTTCCGTCTTCACGCCGCCCCGCTCCTCGACAAGCGGGTGGACCGGATCACGAGCGCGGACGTGCTGGCGTGCCTTGGCCCGATCTGGAACTCGATGCCCACCGCCGCGCGGAAGGCCAAGCACCGGATCACCGCCGTGTTCCGGTGGAGCATCGGGCGCAACTACCGCCGGGACAACCCGGTGGACAGGGCCGTGGCGGCCCTGCCGAAGCCGAACGGCGGCACGGCGGGCCATCACCGCGCCCTGCCGCATGGCGAGATCGCGGCGGCGCTCCGGTCCATCCGCCGGGTGGGGCGCGGGAGTCCGGCTGCGCTGTGCGCTGAACTGATCGTCCTGACCGCCGTGCGTCCGGGCGAGGCTCGGGGCGCGCTTTGGGATGAGATCGACATGGACGCGGCGAGGTGGACGATTCCGGCCGAGAGGATGAAGGCGGGCCGGGAGTTCGCCGTTCCACTCAGCACGGGCGCGCTGGACGTGCTGAGAGAGGCGCGTGCATGGTCGGAAAAGTCGCCGCTGGTGTTCCCGTCGCGGACCGGCAGAACGCTTGCGCCGAAGACGATGTCGCGGTTGCTCCAGATCGCCGGGGTGGACTCGACGCTTCACGGCTTCCGGTCGAGCGCGCGGTCGTTGGATGGCCGAGACGGGCGTCCCGGCCGAGGTCGCGGAGGCCTGCCTCGCCCACGTCCCGAAGAGCCGGGTCGTGCAGGCGTATCAGCGCTCCGACCTGCTGGAGCGCCGTGCCGAGGTCATGCAGGCGTGGAGTAGCTACGTCACGCAGGGATAGGCCGCCGACCTGCCGCCGCTTCTTCGACGGCCTCGGGGGGCCGTTTCCACACGTTTCGCGCACCTTTCGGGAAATCTACGGGCCTTAGAATCGCGCAGGACCGACGATCTCGGGTCTCCGAGGGGTAAGGGTAGGGCCAAAAAGAGGCCCAGGCGCTCCAAAATCGCCGGGGTGGACCTGGTCGCTGTACGGATTCCGGTCGAGCACCCGGTCGTGGATCGCCGAGTCCGGCGGCTTGGCCGACGGCGCGGCTCGTGCCTGTCTTGTCCATGTCCCGGGGATCCGGATCGGACAGGAGTATCAGGATCCGACTTCCTGACCCTGCCGCGATGAGCCGCTGGATCCAGCTGGCAGCAAAACCAGTCAGACCGGGCCTCATCGGACCGGCTTCCATGCCACTGGACGATCACTCCGCAATTCACCAACGGGGGAGTCTTGCCGCGCCACTGGCAGCGACCGCAAACAGGTCGTGGACGGCGTCGGAACGCTGAGGAACGCTGTGGAAAAGTAGGAGATTTCCGACCGTTGACATCGCCCCGAATGGTTGTTCAGCGTT
>VYDD01000221.1:0-1162 GCA_009843625.1 Gammaproteobacteria bacterium
CCCCCCATTTAATTTCCACCCGCCCCCGCCACCCCCCCTCCGCCTTATGCGCGTGGGCTCGGAGATGGTCTAACCCCCCCCCCCCCATACCCCGCCGACCGACTTCGGGGTCTCGGGGGGGTTGGGCATCGAGATGGGCACGGGCGGAACCCGCATCACTGCCGGGCTCCTGTACAACTACGGAATTCAGGACATCGACAAGGTCGTGGGCGAGTCGGCCAGGCACCGGGTCCTCAACATTCATGTCGGGGTTGCCAGGACGTTCTGAGCGGGCGCTCCTGACGCGACTCCGCGGGGCGCCCGGCTGACGTGCAATGGTGGTGCTTTTCCCAGAGCACGGCCTGGAGCTGGGAGTGGCAGGCCTATCCGGGCGTGTGGTTGTTCGTGGCCGCCATGGCCGCCGGCTACGCACGCTGGAGCGGAGTTCCGTTGCGAGACCGGCGCGCGCGCTGCTTCTACGCTGGCGTGCTCCTGCTCTGGGCCGCCTTCGACTGGCCGCTCGGTCCGCTGGGGGCTTCGTACCTGGCCAGCGCGCACATGGCCCAGTTCCTGCTGGTGGGGCTGATCGCGCCGGCGCTCCTGCTACTTGGGCTGCCGGCCCGTTTCTTCGACCGCATTGGCGAGCGCCCGCGCGCGCTCGCCTTCCTTTCCGACCTCACGCACCCGCTGGCGGCGTTCATGATCTACAACGTGATGATGACCGTCACCCATTGGCCGGGCGTCGTCGACACGCTCATGGCCACCCAGCCGGGGATGTTCGCGCTCGACATGGCCTGGCTCCTGGCCGGCCTGGTATTCTGGTGGCCGGTCCTCTGCCCGGTCCCGGACCGCAGCGGCTTCCATCCGCTGGCCAAGGTCGCGTACCTGGGCATCAACGGCATCCTCATCCGCCCGCCGTTCGCGATGATGGTGTTCTCGGAGTTTCCCATCTACGCCACCTACGAGCTCGCGCCCCCGATTCCCGGCACCACGGCTCTCGGCGATCAGCAGATGGCGGGCGCGGTGATGAAGGTGGGGCAGGGGTGGATCATGGGCATCGCGCTGGGGATCATCTTCTACCGCTGGTGGCTTGAGACGAGGCACGCCCGCAAGGTGAGGACCACGGCATGAGCGATTCCCACCTCCCGTTCCTGGGCGCCGCCCTGGCCAATCCCTACAAGGC
>VYDD01000221.1:1172-1802 GCA_009843625.1 Gammaproteobacteria bacterium
GCTCTCCGTGTCGGAACGGGTGGCGCACTACCTCCTGCGCGGGCGCACCGACCTCGAGGAGGCCCGCATCGTGCTGCTGGCGCCTCCGGGCTTCCCGTACGTCGCCGCGCAATGGGGGATCTGGCGCGCGGGGGGCGTGGTGGTCCCGCTGGCGCTGGCGCATCCGACCCCGGAGCTGACCACGCTCATCGCGGACGCCGACCCCGAGCGGGTGCTCCTGCACCCGGAGACGGAGAAGAGGGCGAGGCCGGCGGCGGCGGCGTGCGGCGTTCCCTGGGCCAACGTCGTGGATGCCCTCAGGGGCCCGCCCGGCACGCGCCTGCCGTCGCTGTTCGCGCCCCTGCCCAACCCGCCTCCCCTCCCGGCCATCGCCGAATCGCGCATGGCGCACATCATCTACACCAGCGGGACCACCGGGCAGCCCAAGGGCGTGGTCACCACACATGCCGCCACCCGGCACCAGGTGGAGAGCATCACGCGCGCCTGGGAGATCACTCGCAACGACCGGGTCCTGCACGCCCTCCCCCTGCACCACGTGCACGGCATCGTCAACGCCTTGCTGTGCCCGCTCTGGCAGGGCGCCACGGTCGAGCTTCTCCCGCGCTTCGACCCCGGTATGATCTGGGACCG
>VYDD01000221.1:1812-4756 GCA_009843625.1 Gammaproteobacteria bacterium
ACCATCTTCATGGGCGTGCCCACCATGTACGTGCGCCTGATGCAGGCGTGGAAGCGCCTGCCCTACCAGCGCGGCGAAGTGGTCGGCTGGTCCGCCGGCGACCTGCGCCTCACGATCTCGGGATCGGCCGCGCTCCCCGCCGCGGCCCACCGGAGCTGGCGGAAGATCACCGGGCAGGGCATCCTCGAACGCTACGGCCTGAGCGAGACCGGCATGGTGCTCACCGGCCCCGTGAAGGGCCCCCGCGTCGAGGGCCACGTCGGCCATCCCTTTCCGTCCGTGCAGGTGCGCCTGCGGGGCGACCGGGGCGAGGAGGCCGCCGCTGGAGAGGAGGGCTGCATCGAGGTGCGGGGACCGGGCCTGTTCCGCGAATACTGGCGCCGCCCCGAAGAGACCGCCGCAGCCTTCCGCGACGGCTGGTTCGACACCGGCGACCGCGCCGTCCGGAACGGGCCGGGCGGCTACCGCATCCTCGGACGCGAGAGCGTCGACATCATCAAGACCGGGGGCGAGAAGGTCTCGGCGCTCGAGGTCGAGGACGTGCTGCTGCAGCACCACCGCGTCACCGACTGCGCGGTGGTGGGGGTCCCCCACGCCCACTGGGGCGAGCAGGTGTCCGCCGCGGTCGTTGTGACCGACGGCACCCACCTGCCCATGCCGCGGCTGCGCGCCTGGGTCAAGGACTTCCTTGCGGGCTACAAGGCGCCCCGGCGTATCATGGCGGTCGATGGCCTGCCCCGGAACTCCATGGGCAAGGTGCTCAAGGACCAGGTGCGCGACCTCTTCCTCGAGGCCCAATGATCGACTCGCTGCGCGAATACTGGCCGGTCCACGCCCTCCTCGCCGTCTACACGCTCCTGCTCGCCTATCACGCCTGGGAGGGCAACCGGGGCACGAAGCGGCTGGCCGACTACTACGTAGGCGGGCGCAACATGGGGGCGGTCACCATCGCCCTGTCCTTCTTCGCCACCTACTCGAGCACCAACAGCTTCGTCGGCTTCTCGGGGCAGTCGTGGTCGTGGGGCGCCCCCTGGCTCCTGATGGCCCCCCTCATCGTCATCTTCTCGACGTCGGCATGGATCTGGGTGGCGCCGCGCCTGCGCGACTTCACCGCCGCGCTCGACTCGCTCACCATCCCCGATTTCGTGGGCTTCCGCTTCGAGAGCCCCCCGGCCCGCGTGCTCGCGGCCATCATCATCATCTTCGCGTCGTTCTTCTACATGACGGCGGTCTTCAAGGGCATCGGCAACCTGCTCGAGACCTTCCTCGAGATCCCGTACCGCACCGCCATCCTCATCGTCTTCGTGATCGTGATGCTCTACACCGTCATCGGCGGCTTCATCTCGGTGGTGAAGACCGACGCGGTGCAGGGGGTGGTGATGGTCTTCGCGGCCGTGCTCCTGTTCCACGGCACCACGCGCGCCGCGGGCGGGGTGGGCTCCATCTTCGAGATGGCCGACGCCCCGGACACCGCGCACCTGTTCACATGGAACGGGGGCGAGGCCTTCCCGCTGGTGCTGGGGGTGATGGTGGCCGCGACCATCAAGTTCATCGTCGAGCCGCGCCAGCTCTCGCGCTTCTACGCGCTCAGGAGCGCGCGCGAGGTGCGCACCGGGGTCTGGATCTCGACGCTGATCTTCGCCGCGGTGTACACGATGCTGGTGCCGATCGGGATGTACGCGCGCAACATCCTCTCCGGCGGCATGGACGACACCGACCTGGTGGTGCCCGGGCTGCTCACCGAGCCCGGCGTCTTCGCGCCGGGGGTGGGGGCCTTCCTGCTGGTCGCGATGGTGGCCGCCGCCATGTCGTCGCTCGACAGCGTGCTGCTGGTGATGGCTTCGACCACGGACCGCGACATCTTCGGCGTGAAGCGCGGGAAGCGCGATGAGCGCTCGGCGATGCGCCGCACCCGCTGGTACGTGGCCGTCTTCGCCGCCATCACCGCCGTCATCTCACTCAACCCGCCCGACGGCGTGGTGGGCCTGACCGCCTTCTCGGGCGCCATGTACGCCGCCTGCTTCTTCCCGGCGGTGATCCTCGGGCTGCACTGGCGGCGCGGCAACGGCGCCTCGGCGGTTGCTTCCTTCGCGGTGGGCCTCGGTGTGCTCGTGATCTGGCGGCTCACCCCGCTGGGCGATGTGCTGCACGAGGTCTTCCCGGCTCTCGCCCTCTCCCTCGCGGCCTACGTGCTGGTGGCCGTGCGCACCAGCCCGCCGACCGCGCCCCACAGGGTGGAGGTGCTGTTCAAGCAGGCGGAGCGGCGGGCACGACGGCGCTCGCGCCGCTGAGGAAGGGGATTCGACCTACGCGCGCGCGCGCGGTTATACTTTCCAGTGCGAAAACCGGGTGTCAGCCCTTTCGGTCTGCGGCCCAGGGCCTTAAGCTACTGGCTCGTTTACCCAGGCGCGCACACGTGCGGAGGAGGAGAAAAACGCCCCGGAGCATCGGAAATCCGGCGCTTTCACGGATTTCCAAAACCCCCAGCCACAGGAACCGGTATCGTAATCTCCTGTCAGACAACAACTTACGAACTCGTCGTTTTGGCATCAGCCTTGCATATCAGGCACCTGCCAACTCATGTTCCTCAGGAAACCCACAACCGACTCGCTTTGGCTTAAAGCCCTGATTCGTTCAACCTTCACAAGGGACGGTATCATGAACTGACTCAAACTCCTTGCCACGGCAACGCTGATGGCGCTGGTCTTCACTGCCTGCGACGAGGGCACTCCACCGCCTGTGGAGCCCCCGCCGCCGCCGACTCCGGTAGGTACGATCTCCGGTTCGGTGACGATTGAAGGCACGGCCGCCGCCGGCATCACTGCCACCCTTTCCTCCGGTGCCACCACGAGCACCGGGGCAGGAGGCAACTTCGCCTTCGCGGGTGTGGAAGCCGGGACCTACACGGTCACCATCAGCGGCTTCCCCGAGGACGCGACGTTCG
>VYDD01000117.1 GCA_009843625.1 Gammaproteobacteria bacterium
TCATGGACCGGTACGAGCCGGGTGACAGGCTGTATCTGTTCGGCTTCAGCCGCGGGGCGTTCACCGTGCGCGCGCTGGCCGGGATGCTGAACCTTTGCGGCCTGCTGCAGAAGGGCAGCCTCAACCTGGTGCCGTACGCGTCCAGGATCTACAACGATCGCGCGCGTCACGGGATGGCGCCCGGGTTCAAGCGCACCTATAGCCACGACTGCCGCCCGCACCTCATCGGCGTGTGGGACACGGTCGCCTCGATGGGCTGGTTCTGGGGCCGGAAGTTCTTCGATTCAACGCTGAACCACGACGTGAAGTACGGCTACCACGCGGTCTCCATCGACGAACGGCGCAAGAAGTTCCCGGCCAACATGTGGAGCGAGGACGCCAGGGCCGATCACCAGACGATCGAGCAGGTCTGGTTCGCCGGCGTCCACTCCGATGTCGGCGGCTGGTACACCGACGCCGGCCTCTCCGACATCGCACTGGAATGGATGCTCGACAGGGCCGAGGCCCGGGGCCTCCGCCTGAGACCGGACTGGCGCGCCAGGCTCTCACCCGATCCCGCAGGCCGCCTCCACGTTTCCAGAGCCGGCTTCTGGCGGCTGTGGAGGCCGGCGCCGCGGACAATTCCCGAAGGTGCGCGCATACACAGGAGCGTGCTGGCGCGCATGGACGATCCAGCGCTGGGGTATGGTCCCGGCAACCTGCCCGGTAGGTATGAGGTGGTGGAATAGCGCGAGCTCGGTGGCCGCGCTCGTCGAGGCAATCAAGAGCTCGAGAGAGGAGAAGCGATGAGCACGTTCGGAGAAAACCTGATCCAGTCCCTGAACGAAGCCCTGGCCCACACGAAGGGTGAAGGGCCCGCCATCGTTCACGCCCCGGCTGAGCACCGAAGGCTTCTTGAGAAATGGATCTACGAGGGGCTGAGCGACGAAGAGCGGGACAGGATCCCACCTGAACTCTTGGACCGCCTTCGAGCCCATTTCCGCGAACTCGCTGACGCGGCTTCGGAGGAGGTCGGGGACGGCGCTGTGGCAGATGGGCCAACCGCCATGCAGCGGCTGAGAGAACGCATCGAAGCGCAGACCTAAGTGCCGGCAGGCTACAGGCTCAGCCAGACTGCGCTGGCGGAACTGCATGCTTCGAGACGCGGGAGCTCGCAGGCTACGACGGAGCCGCAGGCCCACTCTGTCCCTGATTCTCGAAACAAATCAGGTCGGGGCGCGTCCTAGCCACCGGTAGCTGAACCGGGAGACGCGTATCCGGGGAAACAGAATCCGCATCAGAAGCTCCTTAAGAAGCCCCAGCGCCAGCCGTGGCAACGCCCATTTCACAACCCGCTTCATCCGGCCATCGGAAGGCTCATCTGGAGCGTCCGGCGAAGGCGGCTCCCAGTCTATGTCATCGCCCCAGTCATACGCGAGCTGAAACTGCCGATCACAGAACTCCTCGACAAAGATGCTCTGGGCTTCCTCATCCTGCAGGAAGTCAAGCTCATAGCTCCTTCCATCTTCGCCGGTCCACCTGCTCCGCAACCGCTCCTCCAAGTTCGCCAACCATCGTCGTTCATCGAACTCCATCGTCACCCAACCATGCTCGTTTTCACTTTTTTCGAACTTCGAAAGCTAGTTGTCCATCCTTCGATAGCAACACCCTCGTGCCCGTCTCCGCAGCTTCCGTACGACAGACCCGCAAGGATGAGCTGACCGCGAGTTCGTCGAGGTGTACGAGGTCAGAATGCTGGCGGTTACGAACCGCCAACACGCCGAGCCCGCGCGAGATCCTCGTGCTCGAACGCCGACTCCATGCGATCGCTTTCCCGTCTGGACGCGCCCAGTCGCGCGGCCACCTCTCGCCATCCGGAAACCGCCCTCCCCACCGCGGCCGCGATCTCTCTCGCCTGCTTCGGGCCCAGGCCGTAGTACTCCGCGGTGGTCAGCGCCTGGTCCAGTGAAGCGGTGCCATCGAATTCGTCGATGTACGTCGTGAGGACCCGGGGACTCACGTCCGTGGGCACGGGATTCAGATCGTAGGCCGGCGAGAGTCGCCAGCCCTGCCCGATCTCGTAGAGAAACCCGTGGTTCCGCAGATGATCGTCGGTGTTCGAGATGAGGACGCTGAAGACGACGCGTCTCCACAGTTCGGCGAGGTCTGATCGCGCCGCCGCTCCGTGACTGCGCAGCGCGTCGGCCAACTCGAGATACGATCGCCGCTCGTTGTCGCGGGCGTCCAGCATGCTCATCGCCGAGAGAAACGCCACCCTATGGGTTCCCTCGCGGTCGAACCGTCGGAGAATCAGGACTCGCCTTCCGGCAACGGTTTCCATCCGCCATGCGGGGACCTGAATCCCGGCCCGCTTCGCGAGCCCAAGGGCGACGCCCTCCCAGAGCACGATGTCCCGGTCGTCCTCCGTGCTGGGGAACTTGGCCAGCGCCAGCTCGCCGCCGGCATCCGTGACCGCGGCCTTGGGCCGTGCGCCACCGAGGGAGGATCCGGGACCGACCAGCAGGCGAAGATCGTCGTCCTTTTCGCGCCGGCGGATCACCCTCCTCGAAGCCGCCATGAGTCGCCGCAGATGGACCAGCGGAGGAACGCGCACCGCGCCCGCTTCAGCGAGAAACGGTCCTTCCCGCTGCGTCGAGAATCTGAGCGCGCCGGTGCGGATCTCGTCGTCCACGCGAAGAAGGAAATCGGATTCGAACAGGGTCCGGGGTGCGCGCCCTTCCGATCTCGCCCGCCTGACTTCAGCACGGCGGAGAAGAACCCGGCCCCAGCGGTCCGGCGCCGAATCCCCGATGGATCCGAAGAGTCTCCCGCGAGTGTGGAATGGGCCCGGTCCAACGGTCAGCGCGGGCTCGAGGGCGAAGCGCAGGGGATGGTCCGTCCACGCCGGGTCGTATTCGAACGACGCGCTCTCGCGGCCGCTGCGCACACGAATCCATAGCTGGCCAACTCGTATGGGCACGCCCCGCAGATCGACGTGAACCAGGACGGGGGTGTCCATCATTCCGCGCCCAAGTCGCCGGCGCCCGGCCGACGCGTGTCGTCCCTCCGTCGCTCCGCCGAGGGCACGCGCACGCGCTGAGGCAGGCGCTCTTCCAGCAGATCGAGCCCGATCCCGTCCCGGCTGCGGTCGGCCAGTGCCGAAATGCCGTCGTGCATGCCCAGCACGAACAGGACCGTGGCGTACATGCCCATGGAGACGCCCGCATCACCCCGTTCGATCTTGTGCAGCGTCGTGCGGCTGATCAGCGCGCGCTCGGCCATCGTCGATGCGCGGATCCGGCGGCGCAGCCGCGCGTCCCGGATGTCGCTGCCGAGCTTCTTGAGGATGCGCCGGACCGGAAGCGGCAGGGTCCCGCGGATGTAGGAAGGCATCTGTCGCTCCTGTACGGTCCAGTAATGCATATGTGAACACTGTCAGCGTACAGGATACTGAACGTTACGGCAATGGGCGCGATTCTCGATCGAGGCCGTCAGACGATCGGCGGTGAAACGATCCTCCTGCCTCCCGCTGCCCCTACCCCGGCCCCGCCGGCAGGTGCTCCAGCAGATATCGCACCATGAGCATGCGAACATGGACCGCCGTTCCCTCACCTTCCGACAGTCCGTGGTTCCGGTTGGGGTAGGTGAAATAGTCGAAGGTCTTCCCGAGTTCCACGAGCCGGTCCACCAATCCCTCGACGATCTCCAGGTGCGTGTTGGTTTCCCCGGTTCCGTGAATGATGAGCAGGTCCCCCTCCAGCCCTTCCGCGTAGTTGATGGGCGCGGAGACGCGGTAGCCGTCCGGGTTGGTTTCCAGGGTTTCCATGTAGATCTCCTGAAACCATGCGTTGTAGAGGTGCGGCTGGGGTTTGGGGACCACGGCAATCCCCACGTGGTAGACGTCGGGCTTGCGAAACAGCGAATTGAGGGTGTTCGATCCACCGCCGCTCCAGCCCCAGATCCCCACCCTGGACGCATCGACATAGGGGAGCATCCTGCCGAGTTCCCGGACTCCCGCCGCATGGTCCTCCGTCGACTGTACGCCGATCGTCGGAAAGGGCGCCCTTCGCCACGCCGCACCCTTCGGCGCCGGTGTGCCCCGGTTCTCGATCGACACGACCAGGTATCCGAGGTCCGCGATGGCGCGGTGGTAGTTGTTCCGGGTCGACCACTGGTCGAGGACGGTCTGGCCGTGCGGCTCGCCGTAGACGTAGATGAACACCGGGTGTTTCGCGCCGGGGTCGAAGTCCCGCGGCTTGATCATCCACGCGTCCATCACCACGCCGTCCCCGACATCCAGCTCCAGAAACTCCGTGGGGCGGGAAATCGTGGCCTCGGCCCGGCGCCGGATCTCGGCGTTGTCCTCCAGAACCCGCACGACGCGGTGGTCCGGGAGGCTGATCAGGGCGGTGACCGGGGGAGTGTCGAATGTGGAATAGGTGTGAAAGGCCCACCGAAGGTCGGGAGAGAAGTCGTAGAAGTGGGTTCCCGGCTGGTCCCGGGGCGTGACCCGCTCGGGCTCTTCGGCGCCGTCCAGGCGGACACGGTAGAGGTAGCGCTGGGTGGCGTTGTCGGGCGAGGCGAAGAAGTAGAACCAGCCATCTCCCCCACCGGACTCCCCGTCGGCAACCGGCCCGCGCTCCATGACGTCGCTGGGCCCCGGGGTCAGAAGCCGTTCCTCGCGCCCGTCGCGCGAATAGACCCAGGAGTGGCGCCACCCGTCCTTCTCGGTCAGGAAGAGGAAGGAGTCGCCCCCCCG
>VYDD01000459.1 GCA_009843625.1 Gammaproteobacteria bacterium
CATCAACTGGCCGGGTCCTCTCACCAGGTATGTCCGCTACAACCGCTGGGTCAGGGAGCGTGAGGAGGAGTGGCCGCAGGCGATTCCGCAGCTGGGGGTCAGCCTGGACAACGTGCTGAAGCAGGCCCGGCGATACGCCAGGGACAACGGCGTGTCCTTCGACACCACCTATCCCGGGTGGATGCTGGAAGGACTGGCCCGTCTCGTCGCGGGCTTCAACGCTCCCGAAGCCGGCCTGCTGGCAAAGCGCATCGGGCATTGCGTGTTCGACCTGTGCCGAATACTGCGCAACAACGCCGAACTCGCCGGAGAGCGCATGCGCCTGCCGGAGATCGGGCGGCAGCGAATCGAAAGGCCGGTGTTCATCGTGGGCATCAACCGGACGGGCACGACCTTCCTGCACCGCCTATTGGCCCGGGACCGGCGGTTCTGGGCCTTGCGGGCCTACGAATACGTCGAGCCCGTCATTCCGGACGGCGACTACGCAACGGTCGTCGGCACTCCCCGGGATCCCCGCCGCATCAAGGCGGCGGACGTATTCGCAGCGGCGAGTATCGTAGATTCTCTCGCGGGTCTTCACCATGTCGCGCTCGACGAACCGGAAGAGGATATCCCGATCCTCAGGTTGTCGCTCAAGACATGGGGGTCCTGGTGCAGTCTGGTGGAGCGCTTCCGGTCGGAAATCAGCGAGCCGCGCCCCCGCGAGGAGCTCAGTACCGAACAACTGAGAGCGATGAGTCGCATGCTCGACCGTGCCGTGGATTTCCGGGACTCGCACCCCGAGCTGGAGGACCGCTGGGTCGATGTCAGCTACTACGATCTGGTACAGGACCCCATGGCAGTGGTGGCCCACATCTACGATCGGCGAGGGTGGTCACTGGAGCACGAAACCGCCGCAGCCATGGAAGCATGGCTGGACGAGCTGTTGGAGCGGCGGCGCACGGAGAAGCGTCACCGGTACGATATCGCGGACTATGGGCTGACGCGCGAAATGATCGACGCCGCATTCGTCCGGTATCGCGAGTTCGTCTCGGAGAGAGGAATCCGGGAGTCGTAGTTATGAGAATGCGTAATGCTCTGCTGGTCTACCCCGAATATCCGCCCTCCTACTGGGGTATCAACCACGCCCTGGAGATGCTGGGCGTGAAGGCGGCCTTTCCGCCGCTCGGGCTCCTCACGGTCGCGTCGATGTTTCCACCGGAATACGATCTTCGGGTCGTGGACATGAACGTTTCGGACTTGAAGGACTCCGATCTGGATTGGGCCGATATGGTGTTTACGTCAACCATGATCGTGCAGAGGGAGTCCCTGCGGAAGGTGATCGAGCGCTGCAATCACGCCGGCATTCCCGTGGTCGCAGGAGGGCCCTATCCGACATCATTCCATCAGGAAATCCCGGGAGTCGATCACTTCATTCTGGACGAAGCGGAGGAGATCTTCCCCCGGTTCCTGCGGGATCTCGAAGAGGGCCGAGCCAGAGCCATCTATCGCGAGCCGCGGAAACCCGATGTCACCCGGACGCCCGTACCGCGATTCGACCTCGTCGACCTCGGGGACTATCACGCGATGTGCGTGCAGTTCTCGCGCGGCTGCCCGTTCGACTGTGAGTTCTGCGACATTACCAAGCTCTATGGCCGCGTGCCCCGCACCAAGACGCCGGAACAGATGGTCGAGGAATTCGAAGCACTCTATCGGCTCGGTTGGCGAGGCTATGTGTTTCTGGTCGACGACAACTTCATCGGCAACAAGCGCGACGCCCTGAACATGCTGCCGGCAATCGCAGATTGGCAGCGGGCGCACCGGTACCCCTTCCAGTTGTTCACCGAAGCGAGCGTGAATCTGGCCCGAATGGACTCGGTGATGGATGCCATGATCGAGGCCGGCTTCAACGGCGTCTTCCTGGGCATCGAGACGCCGAACCCGAAAGCGCTCGCCATCACGAAGAAGCCGCAGAACATCAGCCGGCGCGAGGAGGATTACCTGCTGAAGGCCGTCCGAAAGATCCAGCACAGGGGAATGCAGGTGATGGGCGGGTTCATCCTCGGGCTCGACGGAGACGACGAGCGCGTCTTTGATGCCCAGATCCAGTTCATTCAAGACGCCGGAATTCCCATGGCGCTGGTCGGGTTGCTGACGGCGCTGAAGGGAACGGATCTCTACACCCGGCTGCAATCGGAGAACCGGCTCCTGGACGTCCCCGTCGGCACCAGCGCGACGGCCCTCAACTTCGTGCCGCAGATGGATCCCGGCACATTGCTCGAGGGATATCTGCGCGTGATCTCCACAGTCTACGATCCTTCCCTCGAGAACTACTTCGAGCGCTGTCTGACGTTGCTGAAGCACCTGAAACCGCTGCCCCAAGTGACCCCGACCGTGAGCAGGAGTGCGCTCTATCTGGGGCTGATGACGGTGCGTCGGCGCCTCCTGCCCAGCCAGATCCCGGCTTACAGCAGGTACATCGCGAAGGTATCAAAGGAACATCCTTCCATGTTGCCGGAGGCTATCCGTCTGGCAGCGCTGGGCCATCACTTCGAGAAATTCACCCGTCAGCAGAAGGTGCTCCAGGGGTTCAAGGACTTCCTGGAAGCCGAGTTGGGGGCGTTCCGCGAGGCCGTTGCCCGTGGCGGGACGAAAGAAGGCCTGCTCGACAGGCAGCGGAAGGCGCTGTTGGCCCGCGTGAATTCACGCTATCGGTCGATACCAGCCGACTTTCGCTTCGATGCCGATGGGCTTGACGATGCCGTGGCGTCCTTCCGGTCCACCCTCAGCGATACCGATTCAACAACGCATGCCGGAAGCACCCGCGGCACGCGATCCGATGCGCTGCCCGTGGTGGAGCGGCCTCCTCGCCGAGGGTAGACAGTCTCGACGAGGACCTGACTGGCAGGGTCGGACTGTGTCAGGTCGCAGGATGCGCTTCAGCTGGTCCCGCAGGCCATGTCCCGGCCGCAGCAAAGCGGCGACTTCACCATGCCGTGACTACCTCAGTTGGGGTGGAACTCGCGCTTTCGTGGCCTGCTCCAGGTCGTACGCGTAGCGCAGTAGCGCCGCCTCGGTCCAGAGGTCTCCGATGAAGGCGAGCACGAAGGGCGTTCCGTCCTCGTAATAGCCGAAGGGCACGGTCACTACGGGAAGTCCAATATCGTTTATGACATTGCTGGGAAGTTCGGGATGATTGTTGGGATTGAAGTCGGGACGCTCCGGATCCTCTACCAGATCGCCGATGGGCGCGCCGGCCTGAGGGAAGAACAGGCCGTCGAGATCGTTGTCTTCGAGCACGCTGCGGAACAGCGCGCGGATATCGGCCCGCCAGCCCTGGAAGGCGTCCCCCTCCTCGGTGGCGCTGGGGCGCGCCGGAGGAGGACGTTCGTTGTCCTCGCGGTCACGGAATGACCTGCCCGACAGCGCCTCCCACTCCTCGACGCTGTGGAACGCCGCCCCGGGGCCCAGCCCGCGGAAGTAGTTGAGCATGTCGTAGGCGGAGGCGGAGGGGACGCGCGGGCGCTCTGCGTAAAGTTCGACGAAGCCGGTGCCGGCGAACGGATCCTCCACGGTCGCGGCGCCTCGTTCTTCGATGGTGGCGATCGCCTCGCGGTAGATCGCCTCGGTTTCCTCGGCGAGCGGAAGCCAGGTGTCGCGCCAGCCCTCGCCCACCAGCCCGAAGCGCTGGCCGGCCAGGGCGGCCGGGTCGAGGGCGGCGGCATAACCGTCCTCGGGCATGTTGCCCGACGCGGCGTAGGTGGCCAGGTCCTCCGGGGTGGGCCCGGCGAGCGCGTCCAGGGCGACGGCGGCGTCGTACACGGTCTTCGCCATGGGCCCGACCACGTCCGCGTAGCTGCCGTTCAGCGGCACAACGCCCTCGAGCGGTACCAGCCCGTAGGTGGGCTTCACCCCCACGAGCGCCTGCGCGGCAGACGGGTTCTGGATCGACCCGCCCGTCTCGGTTCC
Source organism: Gammaproteobacteria bacterium (assembly GCA_009843625.1). Classification (GTDB taxonomy): domain Bacteria; phylum Gemmatimonadota; class Gemmatimonadetes; order Longimicrobiales; family Gaopeijiaceae; genus BD2-11. Next base: position 3,949 of record VYDD01000459.1, read on the forward strand.
CAGCCCGAGCACGGCGAAGCTGGCGTTGACGGCCGTGGCGGTGCCGCCGCTCGACCCCCCGGGGACGCGGGTGACGTCATAGGCGTTCAGGGTGACCCCGGCCACCGAGCTCTCCGTGCGGGTGCCGTGTCCGGCGAAATCGGGCAGGTTGGTCTTTCCCAGAATGACGGCGCCCGCCTCGCGCAGGCGGGTCACGACCGCGGCATCGTCGCCGGGGATCATGTCCACGCCGCCGGTGGCCGCGCTGAAGCCGTCGTAGCCGGCGGTGGTGACCCGGCCCGCCTGGTCGATGTTGTCCTTGATGACCACCGGCACCCCGTGCAGCGGGCCGCGCGGGCCCGTGGAGGTGTACTCGCGGTCCAGCGCGGCGGCGGTCGGCAGCGCATCCGGGTTCATGGAGATGAACGCGTTGTAGAGGTCCTCGTAGCGCTCGGTTCGGTCCAGGAACGCCTGCGTGAGCTGTACGGCGTTGTAGCGGCCCTCGGCGTAGTCGGCCTGGATCTGCTCGGCGGTGAGCTCGACGACGTCGATGTCGGGAGCCTCCTCCGGGACGGGCGCGGGCGCCTCGCAGCCCCCGGAGAGGAGCAGCAGCGCGATGGCGGTCAGCCGCAGTCGCCCTGGGACATCGCGGCGCCCCCGCCCGGCGAGATCTGCGGTCGATGACCCAGTCCCGCCCTCGAGGCACTCGTCCATCCCGGCTCTACCGAACCCGCGCATCGCGCACCTCGATCGCCACGCCCTCCCAGCACAGAGGCTCCGCGGCGAGGGTCGCCCG
>VYDD01000405.1 GCA_009843625.1 Gammaproteobacteria bacterium
GTGCCGGCGTAGATGAGGCCCTGCCGGAGCGGGCTTTCCGCGACGGCCGAAATGGTGGGGTAGTAGGGGACGCCGTCGTCCAGAGACGGCGTGAGGTCGTTCGGCATCTGCCCCATGACCGGCAGGGTGCGCCGATCCACGCCCGTGGTGAGGTCGCCGAGCGCCTGCCACGAGTCGCCCTGGTCGGTGGTCTTCCACATTGTCCGGGTACCGGCGTACAGGGTGGATCCGTCGTGAGGCGAGATGATGAAGGGACCGTCCCAGTTGGCGGGCTCCATGGCGTTGCCCAGGCGCTGCTCCTCGAAGGTGCCCACCTCCCGCCAGGTCTCCCAGTTGCGCCGGCCCGCGATATTGCCCGCGGGATTGCCGGGCCGGATGCTGGTGCGCTGTCCGCTCCGAATATCCAGCCGTGATAGGCCCAGATATTGTGACTCTGTATATATGATATAGTTGTTTGTTGTATCCGGTATGTTCACGAAGCCGTCACCGCCCCCCAGCCGGCGCCAGTCGCTGTTGACAATCCCCTCCATGCGGTACGTCTCGCTGGGCCCCATCCAGGAGCCGTTGTCCTGAAGGCCTCCATAGACGTTATAGGGCTCCGCCATGTCCACCTGGACCCGGTAGTACTGGCTCACCGGCAGGTCGGAGATGTAGAGCCAGTTCAGGCCGCGGTCGTAGGAGATCCCGAGCCCGCCGTCGTCGGCCTTCATCACGTGGCGCGAGTCGTCGGGGTTGACCCAGACCAGGCGGTCGTCGCCGTGCAGGCTCTGCGGTGGCACCGTGAAGGTGCGTCCCCCGTCGTCGGAGAAGGAGTAGCTGTTCACCATGTAGATGCGCTGGTCGTCGCTCGGGTCGACCAGGATCTGGCTCGCGTACATGGGCCGGGGATTCCAGTCGCTCATGAACTCCCAGGTCTCGCCGCGGTCATCGGACCGGTAGATGCCGGCGCGCCGCTCCGTGTAGGCGGTGGAAGCGTTATAGCGGTAGCCCTGCTCGACGCTCACGTAGACGATGCGCGGGTCGCTGCGGTAGATGGAGATGCCGATGCGTCCCAGGATCCCATCCGGGAGCCCGCGCGCGATCCCCGGCCCCGACAGCCGATCCCAGGTGTCGCCGCCGTCGCTGCTGCGGTAGAGCGCGCTCCCGGGGCCGCCGCCGTGGAACCCCCAGGGGCGGCGCTGCCGCTGGTAGGTGGCGGCGTAGACGATGCCAGGGTCCTCCGGGTCGAGCGCCACGTCCACCACGCCCGTGTCTTCATCCACGTGGAGGATGCGCTGCCAAGTCGCGCCCCCGTTTGCGCTGCGGTAGAGGCCGCGCTCGTCGTTCGAGCCCCACAAGTGTCCCATCGCCGCGACGTAGACGAGATCCGCATCGTTCGGGTGAAGCGCGATGCGCCCGATGTGCTTGCTGTCGCGAAGCCCCATGTTCGTCCACGTCCCGCCGCCGTCGGTGCTCTTGTACACCCCGTCGCCCCACGACGAGCTCTGCCGGTTGGCCCGCTCGCCGGTGCCGACCCAGACGATCGAGGTGTCCCGCTGGTGGAGCGCGATCGCCCCCACCGAGTGGGTGCCCTCGTTCTCGAAGACGGGCACCAGGGTGATGCCGTTGTCGCTGGTCTTGTAGACGCCCCCGGTCGCCGAGGCGACGTAGAACTTGATGGGGTCGGACTCAGCCACGGCCAGATCGACGATCCGCCCACTCATGACGGCCGGGCCGATGTTGCGGGGGCGCAGGGCGTCCAGCTGTCCGGTGGTCACCTGGGCGTGAGCGGGGGTGACACCGGTCGTGAGGATGGCGGCGAGAATGCAGGCCAGGAAGCTGCTGTGAAGCTGGTACGGGAAGCTGGTCGAAGAGGTCGGGTGGGTCATCGAAGAATCCGGTCAATGGGAAAGAGCGACATCGAGAAGAGCCTCATATTCGGGTGTCCCCCGCGGGCGATCAACCTCGCGGCTGGCGCTTCGGTGCGAGCTCGGGTGAGCGACAGAGACCGAGGGCCGAATGGGAGCCCAGGCGCGCCAGACGCAGAACGTCGGTCCCGGGCTTCTGGTAAATCAGCAACAGGTCCGGCCTCAGGTGGCAGTCGCGAAAATCTTGCCACTCGCCGCTCAGCGCGTGGTCGTGGTGCCGGGGCTCCAGCGGTCGGTCGTTGGCCAGGGCATCCACGACTTCGGCCAGGATGGCGTCGAGATATTCTCGGTGCCGGCCGCGCGACTCCCGCTTGTAGTCGCGCTTGAACCGGCTGGTCCGCTCAATCGTCCGCACGCAGATCGTCGAAGAGGTCTTCTACGCTAGAGAACTGCGGGAGGTTGCCCCGGCGGGCCTCCCTCATTGCTTCAATGGTGTCGGCGTTAGGAACCCGCGGCGAGAACGGCAGTGCTTTCTCGTGGGCGACCTTCGTCAGCAGCAGGCGCAACGCGCCGGAGACGGTCAGGCCCATGGCCGCCAGCACCGTGGCCGCCTCCTCCTTCACGTCTGCGTCAATGCGGGCTTGGACGAGTTGGTTCGGCATTCGGGTATCCGTGTTGCGGGTTGACGTACAATATCATGCAGGCTGGCGGGCTGGCCGGTCAAGTTGTTCCCCCATCGCCAGCGGGAAGAACACCCGGCGGTGCGCACTCCCGCTACAATGCGCGCGCCGGCCGCCAGCGCTAGACGGCCGCGTCCTCCGCGACGAGCCGCCGCCCCACCTTCGCGAGCGCTCGTTCGATCTGCCCGATGTGCGAGCGGTGATTCGGGTTCAAGAGCTTCCGCACCGCGCCCTCGCTCAAGCCCAGGCGCCGGGCCAGACCGACCTTCGTAAGCCCCTGCTCCCGCATGGCCGTGTAGAGAGCGAGCTTCGCCGCAACGACCAGCGGAACCGCGACCATATCCCGCCCACCCGCGACGGTGTCCGGCACCGGAATGTCCTCGCGGCACTGCATGTACGAACCGAGCGCCACGGTCAGCGCGTCCTCCGCCGTCGCCAGAGCCTCGTCCCGGTCGTCGCCGCATGTCAGCGCCTCCGGCACGTGTTCGCCGGCACGAGGGTTCCGGTGTGGATGCTGATCGAGCACCTCGAAGCGGGGCGACCACAGCATCTTGACAGAGTTATTCGTGATTAGACATCATTTTCCCTTACATGTACCTAACTCGTCATAACTCTTTCTAAAGGGATTCGATGGATCCGATCGCTAACCCATTCGCGCCCGGAGCGGGATCTCGGCCTCCAGCCTTGGCCGGTCGCGACGAGTTGCTTGCGTCGGCGGAGATCGCCCTACGACGAATTCAAGCTGGCCGACACGCCAAGAGCATGATGCTTCTCGGCCTCCGGGGTGTCGGCAAGACCGTTCTCCTCGTCCGAATCGGAGACCTTGCCGAAGCTGCGGGGTACGTGACCGCCCTCATCGAGGCTCCAGAGGAGCGTCGCTTGGCAGTGCTTCTCGTTCCCAGGCTCCGCCGTCTCCTTTATCAACTTAGCAGTCGCGAAAAGGCCCGGATCCTAGGCAACCGAGCCCTTGGCGCTCTCCGTAATTTTGCCAGCGCCTTCACGGTCTCGTACGCAGAGTTTGAGGTAGGTGTGACGCCAGAGCCGGGCCTGGCCGCTTCCGGCGATCTGGAGACCGACCTTACGGATCTCCTGGTTGTGGTCGGGGAGGCGGCGAGAGCTGCCGACCAACCGGCGGCTCTCCTGATGGATGAGGTCCAGTATTTGTCAGACGAGGACTTGAGCGCGCTCATCGTTGCACTCCATCGGATCAGCCAGAAGGCGTTGCCCCTGATCATGTTCGGCGCTGGCCTACCGCAGCTTGCGGCGGTGTCTGGCGAGGCCAAGAGCTACGCGGAACGTCTATTCGATTTCCCCGGCGTTGGTCCGCTCGACGAGGCTGCCATAGCGGAGGCCATTCGAGGGCCAATCGAGGAGGCGAGGGCCGCGGTGGACGACGACGCGCTGTCGGAGATCGCTGAACAGACAGAAGGCTATCCGTATTTCCTTCAGGAGTGGGGAGCGCATTGCTGGAACGTCGCATCGGAATCACCAGTGACCCTCGACGATGTAGTGTCGGCCAGGGAGAGGGTGATGGCCGCTCTGGATGCGAGCTTCTTCCGTGTCCGCTTTGATCGCCTCACGCCCCGGGAGCAGGAGTACCTCAGAGCAATGGCGCAACTCGGGCCGGGGCCACACCGCTCGGGGAAAGTAGCGGAGGAGTTGGGGGTCGCCGTTACTTCGGCAGGGCCGATCCGCACAGGGCTGATCCGCAAGGGGATGATCTGGAGTCCTGCCCACGGAGAAACCGCATTCACCGTTCCGATGTTTGATCAGTACATGTTGCGGGCCATGCCCGACTGGCAACCGGCAGATGAGTGACAGCGCCATACGAGCGCCTGCTCTGCCAAGGCTTCGTCCCGGTCGTCGCCACTCCTAAGGCGGGCACGGCCCGATCAACCCGTGTTACCGATCCGCTCGATGATCGAGCCACGGGTTTCCTGATCGCTGGACTCATCCAATCTCTATTTGACCGGCAGCGCCGCCACCCGCCCGGTCGCCTCCGCTAGACGGCCGCGTCCTCCCCAAGGAGCCGCCGCCCCACCTTCGCGAGCGCTCGTTCGATCTGCCCGATGTGTGAGCGGTGATTCGGGTTCAGGAGCTTCCGAACCGCACCCTCGCTCAAGCCCAGGCGCCGGGCCAGACCGACCTTCGTAAGCCCCTGCTCACGCATGGCGGTATAGAG
>VYDD01000410.1 GCA_009843625.1 Gammaproteobacteria bacterium
GTCATGGAGCGGGAGGCGTTCGCCGGGCAGGTCGCCGAAGACATTCGCACGCGGGCGCGCTGGTAGCAACCAGGTCGCGCCGGTCGCCAAATCACGTGGCCGGGCGCGGGTCGACCCTCTCGATACGGGCTCGTCCGTCGTTCCCGGACCGGCCTGGCATGACCCTCTACCGCCAGCAAAACCGCGGTCCCGGGTGTCAACTAATGGCCCAATCGATCACCTCCGGAGGTGCTCGAGCCCGCCGGAGGTGCCTGTTCCACCTCTGTCCGGAGGACCGCTCATGGGCTCTCGTATCGTCGTATTCCAACCCGCAAGCGCAGCCGTCGCGCTCCTTGCGCTCCTGCTGGCCACAGCGGTCGGGGTAGGTGCGCAGGGAACCGGCACGGTCACCGGAACGGTGGTCGACGGCCGCACCCTGCAACCGATGTCCGTCGTCCAGGTGGACATCCCGACCCTGGAGATCGGGGGGCTGACCCAGGCCAACGGTCAGTTCCTGCTCCTCAACGTTCCGGCCGGCACGCATCAGTTGCGGGCGACGCGGATCGGGTTCCGCACCGCCACCGTGCAGATCGACGTGACCGGTGGCCAGACCAGCCAGATCGAGATCAACCTCACGGCGGAAGCGCTCGCGCTCGATGAGGTGGTGGTGACAGGCACGGCGGGCGGCACCCGGCAGCGCGCGCTCGGCAACGCGATGGCCCGCGTGGAGGCCGCCGACGTGGCGGAAGTCGCCCCCATCAACACCATGCAGGACCTCCTGCAGGGACGTGAGGCCGGCGTGGGCTTCAAGCGCGTGTCGGGCAACGTCGGCACCGGGTCGCCCATCCGCATCCGCGGCTACACCAGCCTGAACGTCGGCAACAACCCGCTCATCTACGTAGACGGCATCCGGGTCGACAACGAGACCCAGGCGGGTCCCAGCCTCCGCGACGGCCGCTAGGTGAGCAAGCTGGACGACATCAACCCCGAGGACATCGAGCGCATCGAGGTCATCAAGGGCCCCTCGGCCGCGACCCTCTACGGCACCGAGGCCTCCAACGGCGTCATCAACATCATCACCAAGCGCGGCGTCGAGGGCGCGCCCCAGTTCGACCTGACCATCAAGCAGGGCGCCACCTGGCTCCCCAACGCACGCGACCAGGTCAACTTCGCCTACGGCAAGGACAGCGCCGGCAACATCATCTCCTTCAACATCTGGGACCAGGAAAGGGATGCCGGACGCCAGTTCTTCACCACGGGCCACTCCCAGGGCTACGCGCTCAGCATGAGGGGCGGCACCGAGCGGGTGCGCTATTACCTGGCCACCGACTGGGACGACCAGACCGGCATCGTCCACTACAACTGGAACAAGGTGTTCAACACGCGCGCGAACGTCTCCGTGGTGCCGCACGAGTCGCTCCAGATCGACATGAGCACCGGCTACGTGAACGGCACCACCAGCTTCATGCAGCAGCGGACCTCGTGGGGCGTCTGGGAACAGGCGCAGTGGTCGACTCCCGAGGGCGTCGACACCCGGCTGCGCGGATTCCTGCGCGCCCGCCCGGAGTCGATCGAGGAAGTCGAGGCGACCCGCGACAACTCCCGCTTCATCGGCAGCCTCACGCTCAACCACACGCCTTTCGACTGGCTGACCCACCGGGCCGTGATCGGGCTGGACCAGGCCCATGAGGAGAACCGCAGACTGTTCCCGCGCCATCCGACCGGGGCACAGCACGACTTCGGCGGCCTCTCGCTCGGCGATGTCGTCGTCGAGCGCCCGTACACCCGCTACATCACCTTCGACTACGCGGCCACGGGAACGGTCAACCTGAGCGACTTCACCCTGCGGAGTTCCGTTGGCGCCCAGTACTACTCCAAGCAGCTCGAGACCGTGATCAGCACCGGGAAAACCTTCCCGGCTCCCGCCATCACCTCGCTTGCAGGCGCGGCCAGCACGACCTCCACCGAGGACTTCGTGCAGAACAAGACGATGGGCGCCTACGTGCAGCAGGAGATCGGCTACCAGGACCGCATCTTCGTCACCGGCGCCATCCGCGGCGACGACAACTCCGCCTTCGGCGCCGACTTCGACGCCGCCATCTACCCGAAGCTCTCCGGCACCTGGGTCCTCAGTGAAGAGGACTTCTTCGATGTCGGCTGGGTGAACTCGCTGAGGCTGAGGACGGCGTGGGGCAAGGCCGGCCAGCAGCCCGACGTGTTCGCTGCCGTGCGGCTCTATGAGCCGGCGGTGGGCCCTGCCTCCCAGGCCGCGGTCACCCCCGACGAAGTGGGCAACCCGGAGTTGGGCCCCGAGGTCAGCACCGAGATCGAGACCGGGTTCGACGCCGGTCTGTTCGACGACCGCCTCCTGGCCCAGGTGACCTACTACCAGCAGGACATCCGGGACGCGCTGGTCTCCCTGCCCGTGGCTCCCAGCCGCGGCTTCCCCGGCTCCCAGTCCGTGAATCTGGGGCACCTGAAGAACTGGGGCTGGGAGGTCAACCTCAACGGACGGGTCTTCGACAGCGACGCCTTCGCCGTGGACCTGGGCGCGAACCTCTCGCACAACCGGAACCGCGTGGAGGATGTCGGCGACCTGCCTCCGACCAACACGCTCCGCGAAGGCTTCCCCTTCCCGGCCATCTTCGACGAACTGGCGGTGAGCGCCGAGATCGATCCCTCCACCGGGCGGCTCATCAAGTCGTCGATCATGTGCGACAGCGGCACCGGAATCAACGGCTGGGAGCAGGGCGGGTCGCCGGCTCCGTGCAACAGCCGGATGGAGGTCTTCTACGGGCCTCTCCAGATGCCGTGGGAGATGGGCTACAACCTGACCTTCACCTTCTTCAACAACCTCAGGCTCTACGCCCTGGTCGAGCACCGGATCGGCGGCTACGCGACCTCCACGGACGTTTCCTGCAAGCACACTTGCTTCCAGACCTCGCTCGCGGCCAACGAGCGCACCAACCCGCTCTTCCTGGCCCACGCGGACGAGAACTTCGGGACCGGCGCCATCTACAACGGTGGCTTCGCCCGCCTTCGCGAGATCAGCGCCAACTACCGGCTGCCCCAGTCGCTGGTGGAGCGCTCGGGAGCCACGCGGGCGTCCGTGAGCCTCGGCGCGCGCAACCTCGCGATGTTCTGGGTATCCCAGCCGGACATCTGGGGTGAACCGATCCACGATCCGGAGGCTCGGCGCACCTCGGACACCAACACGGGCTCCAACTCGAATGTCCCGCCCACCGCGTCGTTCAACCTGACCATGCGGGTCACGTTCTGATGTGCAAGGGAGAAAGAGCCATGAAGACAATCAGAGATGGAAAGCGACCCGCCCGCGGACGATTCACGAAGATCGCCGCGCTCGTTCTGGCGGCAACGGCGGCCGGAGCATGCGACAGCCTGCTCGAGGTGGAGCTGCCGGGCAACCTGACCGAGGACGGGCTCCTCATTCCCGACATGGCCAATACCATGGTCGTGTCCGCGATCGCCGACTTCGAGTGCTCGTACTCGGACTTCTCGGTCTCCATCGGAGGTCTCGAGGACGCCTACTGGGAGTCGACGGGCTGGTTCACGCGAGCCTGGTCCGAGTACCGCATCACCTCCACCAGCGGCAACTGCGGCCAGAGCAACACCAACGCAGCGTTCGCAACCTCCTTCCAGAAGGCCCGCTTCCAGGCGGAGCAGGCGTACAACACCATCAGCGGGTTCGAGGAGGCCGTTCCGGACCAGGACAACCTGCTCGCGACCGCGGCGCTCTACGCCGGGCTGGTCTACACCGTGTTCGGCGAGCACTGGTGCGAGAACACCGTGGACGTGGGACCGCTCATGACCCCGTCCCAACTGCTGGCCGGCGGTGAGGAGTGGCTCGGCACCGCGATTGGCCACATGAGCGGCGACTTCGACATCACCGCGGTGACCTCGAGCGCGCGCCAGTTGGCGCATTTGGCCCGGGCCCGCAACCGCCTTTCGCAGGGCAACATGTCCGGCGCGGCGTCGGATGCGGCGCAGGTCACCGACCCGAACTTCATCGCCTGGGTCACCCGCGACAACTCGGTGCGCAAGCGGTGGAACCAGGTCTATCACATGCTCAACGAGAACAAGTACGGGACCATCACTCCCGCCGTGATGGTGGACGGAGTCGCGGTGGCGCCCGGATTCCGCAACCTGACCATCGCCGCGGACGGGAGCCAGACGGTGGACGACGGCATGCCCGATCCCCGCGTCCCGGTGGTGAACACCGGTCAGGTGGGACAGGACGGCGTCACCCCGCACTGGGTCCAGACCAAGTACCGGGACCAGGGGTACGATATTCCGCTCGGCGACTGGGCCGAGGCGCAGCTGATCCTGGCCGAGGCCGAGGTCATGTCCGGTGACGCGGCCTCCGCGCTGAGCCGCATCAATGCTTTGCGCGACCGGCACGGCCTGCCTCATGCTTCATCCGTGGACATGGATGTCATCGTCGAGGAGCGGCGCCGCGAGATGTTCCTCGAGGGACGGCACCACGCCGACAAGCTGCGCTACGGGCTGTGGTTCCCGCGCGGCCAGAACTTCAACCACAAGGGAGTGGCCTACGGGCCGACGACGTGCCTTCCCATCGACGAAACCGAACTCGAATTGAACCCCAACACGAGCGGCTGACACCGGCTCGCAGGGCCCGGCACCCGTCCGGGGGGATCCCGCAAGGGCTCTCCCCGGGCGGGGGCGGGAGAGGTATGCGC
>VYDD01000138.1 GCA_009843625.1 Gammaproteobacteria bacterium
TGCATGATGTCGGCGAGGGGATCCTCCGCGACGACAATGAAGTCGGCCCACTTCCCGGGCTCGAGGGTGCCCACGTCGTCGAGCTCCAGGCATGCGGCGGCGTCGCGGGTGGCCGTGGCCAGGATCTGGGCGGGAGTGAGACCGGCGTTGGCCATGATCTCCATCTCCATGTGCTCGAAGAAGCCCTGGAAGCGCCCGACGGGACCCGTGTCGGTTCCGAAGGACAGCGTGACCCCCGCGTCCGAGGCCGCCTTCAGGTTGTCCAGCGCGACGTCCAGCGCCTCCTCGTAGAGCGCCGCCGAGCGGCTCTCGAGGAACGAGCGGCGGCGGTCCTCCTGATCCAGTCCGGCCACCTCCTCGGCGTTGGCGTGGCGCGTGAAGAAGTCGTCGAAGAAGAAGTCGGGCTGCTCCCGGTAGATGAAGGTGGACACCTCGCGGGTGAGGGTGGGGCAGTAGCAGACCCCGGTTTCGGCTATGAGGTCGATGAATTCCTGGTCGATGGCCACGTCGCGCACGCTGTGGGCGAGGAAGTCGGCGCCCGAGCGCAGCAGGTCCTTGCCGTCGTCCAGATAGAAGAGGTGGGCCGCCAGGCCGACGCCCATCTCGTGCGCCGCGTCGATGGCCGCTCGGTAGGCCTCGGGAGGCATCTTGGTGCTGGCGCCCAGATTGTCGTCCACCCGCAGCTTGAGCCAGTCCGGGTTGAGGCGCGCGTTGTCGGCGACCTCGGCGCGCACCTCCTCGGCGGTCGAGCCGGTGAGGACCGGCCCCGCCATGAGCAGGCGCGCGTGCGTGAGACCGGAGTCGTCGTTGTTGGCGTCCCGTACGCGCATGCTGGGCTCCGTGCCCCCGCCCAGGCTGTTCACCGTGGTGACGCCGTAGGCCGCGTACAGCCGCAGCTCGTTGCGGACGGCCTCGTCGGCGGCCTCTCCCTCCAGCCCGCCGGCGGTGCGGCCCACGTGGCCGTGGGTGTTGATGAGTCCGGGCACCACGTGCCGGCCGCTCAGGTCGACCTGCTCGGCGCCTCCCGGGATCTCCACGCCGGTGGCCGGACCCACCGCCTCGATGCGCCCGTCCCGCACCACCATCGCCGCGTTCTCGACCGGGTCGCCCCCGAGGCCGTCGATGAGGCGCATGCCGGTGAAGGCGACCACGCCGTCCGCAGATGGCGCGTCGGCGGGAGCGCAGCCGGCGAGCGTCAGGACAAGCAGGAGGGCAGCGACAACGTGGGTTGAGCCATGCCGTGGATGATCGAACATGCGAGACCGTCCTTTCTTGCGGGCGAAACTTCGGCTGGGGCCCGCGGAGGCGAGCCTGAACGCGGCGACCCCCAACTCATTCAAGAGATTGGCCCGCCACACCCCGGTCAAGGATGCCCGCGCCGCGTCAGGGACTCCCGCCGCCCGCGCCCATCAGCGGATCGGCCAGGCCGATGACGTGCACCGCGATCAACCCCAGCACGCCAATGACCGTGAGGTAGTAGATGGTGGGCAGGATGGTCTTGCGCAGCGTGACCCCCTCCTGCCCGAGCAGGCCCACCGTGGCGGACGCCGCCACCACGTTGTGGATCGCGACCATGTTGCCCGCCGCTGCCCCGACGGCCTGCAGCGCCACGATCATCGCGCTCGACACCGCCAGCCTCTCGGCTACGCCGTGCTGGAAGAGCGAGAACATGAGATTGCTGACCGTGTTCGATCCGGCGATGAAGGCCCCCAGCGCCCCGGTGACGCCCGCGAACATCGGCCACACCTGCCCCACGTTGTCCGCGACCCAGGCGGCCATGGCGATGGGCATGCTGACCAGGTCGGCCGCGTTCACGCCCGACTGGATGTAGATGCGCACCATGGGCACGGTGAAGATGAGCACGAAGCCCGCGCCGAGGAGCACGCGCGACGACTTGGTGAACGCCCGCTGCAGCTCGGGGAACTTCATCCTGTGCAGGAAGAAGGTCACGGCGACCACGGCGATCAGGATGGTTCCGGGCAGGTAGAGGGGAGTGGTGGTGGCGGTGATGTCGGTGCCGAACACGTTCGCCCAGGTGATGGCGGGGGCGCGCAGCCAGTTCTGCACCGGCAGCTCCGACAGCCGGCTCAGGACCAGCAGCACGGCCAGCAGCGCGTAGGGCGCCCAGGCCATCCCCACGGAGACGCGCTCGTCGTCGTCGTCCAGATCCTGCCGCGCTTCCAGCCCGCTGGCCCAGCCCTGGCCCCAGCGGCTCCGCTCCGGGAAGTCCCATGTGTCATCCGGAATCAGGAACCCCCGGCGCGCCGCGAAGATGACGATCGCAAGCCCGACCGGTGCACCCAGCAGCGCGGGGAACTCCGGTCCCAGCAGCCAACCCGTGAACATGTAGGGGACGGTGAACGCCACCCCCGCGAAGAGCGCGAAGGGGAAGATCGACAGCCCTTCCGTCCACGACCGGTTGGCGCCGAAGAAACGGGTGGTCATGACGATCATGAAGGTGGGCATCAGGGTGCCGGCGATGGCGTGCAGGACCACGACCCGATCCGTCACCAACCGCAGGAAGTCGTCCATGGTGATGCCCGCGGCGAGCAGTTGGGCGTCGAAGGCCTCTCCCCCCAGGCCGCCCTGCACCCCCACCAGCACGGGCGTGCCCACGGCCCCGAAGGTCACCGCGGTGCTCTGGATCATCATGCCGATCATGACCGCCCCGGCGGCCGGGAAGCCCATCGCTACCATGAGCGGCGCCGCCACCGCGGCCGGGGTGCCGAACCCCGCCGCGCCCTCGATGAAGGACCCGAACAGCCAGGCGATGATGATGATCTGGACCCGGCGATCTTCGCTGATGCTGCGGAAGCTGCGCCGGATCGCGGAGACGCCGCCCGACTGCTCCAGGGTATTCAGCAACAGAATCGCGCCGAAGATGATGACCAGCAGATCGAAGGTCAGGAACAGTCCCTGGACCGAGGACGCCGCGACGCGCACCGGAGCCACCTGCCACGCCGTCAGCGCCACGACGACGGCCGAGACGTAGGCGATGGGCATCGCGAACTTCGCCGGCACCCGGAATCCGACGAGCAGGGTTCCCCCGATGAGAATGGGGAGGAGCGCGAGCGCGGCTTGAACGCCTGGGGACATTGGGGGCCTCCGGGTTGAATCGCCTCAGGGACCGCGCGAATGTGCGCCTCCGCCTCCCGTCCGGGCAAGCGGAGGGCCATACGACGCAGGACACGGCTTTGCGTTATCGTTTCCCCGGAACGGGATGCCGGGGGACGATCCGGAGATGGCATTTGAGGAGGCCGATTTGCCGTGCAGGGCCGATAGGCGAATGACACCCCGGTTCCCGGCGAGTCGCCGGGCGGGACGCTGGCGCAGGCTCCCGGCGCTGCTGGTGCTCGCAACCCTCGCCGGGTGCGAGAGGGCCAGCGATCCGGTCGAACCCGGCGCCTCGTCCCCGGCGGCCGCCATCACCGTCGTGTCCGGCGGGGGTCAGCCGGCCTTTGTCGGCACCCGCCTCGACGAACCGATCGTGTTCCGCGCCGTGGATGCGGGAGGGCGCCCGGTGCCCGGCGTCTCCGTCGACTTCGTCACGATGCCGGGGAGCGGCCAGGTGGAGCCCGCCAGCGCCACCACCGATCAGAACGGCGACGTGGCGATCACCTGGACCATCGGACCCGATCCGGGGACCCAGACGGTGCTGGTCGCGGGGGGCCTGGCCGCCACGGCGATCCATGCCTGGGCGGTCGACCTGGAGGCGGAACTCGAGGTCCTGTTCGCGCCGCCCACCGCGGCGGAGATCGAGGCCGTGCGCGCCGACTGGGCCGGTCGGGACATCTCGCCCCGCAACCTGACGATCGAGTTGACCGAAGCCTATTCCCTCTTCGGCTCCCCGGCGACGCTGCGGGTCGTGTCGCACCAGGTCGGCGAGGCGCGTCACTACGGAGCAATCGTCGTCCCGAAGTCGAGCAAGGCGGCCAGCCTGCCCGTCCTGATGTACCTGCACGGGGGCGACAACGGCGTCGACGTGGACGATGTCCAGTTCCTCGCCTTCGCGCTCGGGGAACTGCGCGACCGCTTCGTGTACGTGGTTCCGTCGTTCCGCAGCGAGCCCCTGGAGCATGGCGACCGGGAGTGGGTCTCAACCGGTCCCGGCGGGCACTGGGACTACGACGTGGACGATGCCCTGGCGCTCCTGAACGTCGCGCTGGCGATCACGCCGCAGGCAAAACCCGAAGACCTCAGCCTCGTGGGAGCCAGCCGGGGCGGAGGCGTCGCTCTTCTGGCCGGGATTCGGGACGAACGGGTCGAGAACATCGTCACCCTGTTCGGTCCCACCGACTTCTTCGACGAATGGGTGAGGGAGATCGTGCGCGAGGCGGCGCTGGGAATGCCGCGCGACCTTACCGGGGTGGCGCACATGGACTCCACGCTCATCCAGCCGTACATGGGAGGGCGGATCGAACTTGCCAGGGTGCGCATGGAGCTGGTTCGCCGCTCCGCCGTGCTGTTCGCCGAGGATCTGCCCGCCGTCCAGTTGCACCACGGGACCGGCGACGAGACCGTCTCCGTCAGCCAGGCCCACTCCCTGATCCGGGTCATGGAGGAGTTGGGGAAAGAACCACCGGAATTCGAGGCCTTCATCTACGAGGGCGCCGGACACGACGTCTTCGACCTGAGCGGGGTCATTCCGCGCGCGGCGACGTTCCTGCGAAGAGCGCTGGGAGGGGGC
>VYDD01000491.1 GCA_009843625.1 Gammaproteobacteria bacterium
GCCCAATGCAGCAGCCGCTTGGGCGCGCTCACCGGAATCACGTCCAGCATGGCCAGCGCGAAGATGATGAGCAGGTTGGCGGTGGCGAAGCGCACCCAGGGGTTCGCGCTCACCGTGCCGAAGAGGGTGCCGCTCAGCCCCGCCACCAGGCCGAGCAGGGCGTAGAACATCGCGAGCCCCGTCACATAGGTGAGGGTCAGCCCCACGATGCGCGCCCGTGGCGCCTTGTCTCTGGAAGCCCCGGCGATGACCGACGCGGTGATGGGGATCATCGGGTAGACGCACGGGGTCAGGCTCGTGAGGACGCCGGCCCAGAAGAGCAGCCCCATGGCAAGCAGGGGGCTCGCGCTCAGGCTCTCGGAAATGCCTCCGATCTGTGCGGCGGCGGTCCAGACGGCTGACATGGCCCGGCTCCCGGGGTGCGGCGGTCTACGAGGCCGGCCGGGAGAGCACCCCGGCGGGGTCGAAGCTGTCGACGATGCCGCGCGTGAGCGCGAGGACGCCCGGCGCGGTAGCGGGCTCGGGGGCGGGCCACCGGGGGGTGTTCGCGCGCGAGACCCGGAAGGTCGCGCCGGCCTGTGCGACGCCGTCACGCAGGCGGGTGAGCGCGTCGGAGACGACCGCCGCGGAGGCGCCGGGCCCACTCACGGCCACCCGCAGCACCCCCAGCGACACGTGCGCGGCCACCGTGCCGCACTCCACGGCCGGCTCCACCAGGTCGCCCAGGCGCGAGGGCAAGTGGCTGACGCGCGCCACCGCGGCCGCGTCGTCCTCGAAGCGTTCCAGCGCCGCGAACCACCGGACCGACGTCTCGCCCTCCAGGCGCCGGCTGGCGTTCCGTCCCACGCGGGCGTTGAGGATGCGCTCCGATTCCGCGACCGCCTCGGGCGAGCCGAGCAGGCGAACGGCGACGGTCGGCTCCTCACCATGGCCGGCCAGCAGCTCCAGCGCCGGGATGCGCACCGGCGCGGTGGCCAGCGAGCGGGCCAGCACTACGGTCAGCGCCAGGCGGGGGGTCTGATAGAGGAGGGTCACGTCCCGGACCGGCAACGGGTGCAGGCGCACGGTCGCGGAGGTAACGATCCCGAGCCGCCCGCCGCTCCCCACCGCGAGCTTCACCAGGTCGTACCCGGCGACGTTCTTTACCACCCGGCCGCCCAACTCGAGCACGCGCCCGTCCCCGGTCACCAGCGTCAGGCCGAGGACGTGGTCGCGGGGGGTGCCGAACTTGCCTTGCAGTGGCCCGTACGCCCCGCTCGCCAGCACGCCTCCAAGGGTCCGCCGGGCCCGCGCGGGCGGGTCGAGGGGGAGCCACTGGCCCTGGTCGCCGGTCACTCGTTCCAGCTGGCCGAGAGAGACCCCGGCGTCCGCCGTGAGGGTCAGGTCGGCGGGGTCGTAGGCGTGGACCGTGTCCAGCGCGCGCGTGCTCACCACCAGGTCCACCGGTCCGTCCAGGTAACCGGGGGGGAGGGAGGTGGCATTGCCGATGAAGCGCACCTGCCGTCCGTCGCGGGACGCGCGCGCCATCAGGTTGCTCAGTTCTCGGACCGTCTGCGGCGCCACCACGGGAGCGCCGCCAGCCTCCGTCGCCCGGCCGACCGCCGCAGCTCCGCCGTTCATTGCGCGCGCATCGCCGGGATTGGCCTCGCCGTCCACGGGCTCCTTCCCGCCCTCGTCATCGCGCACCGCGGACGCGTCTTCCAGCGCTTCCACGCTCATGCCGCACCCGCGGGCACGGTCGCACGCGCGCTCTCAGCCTCGACCGCGCCCGCGCCCGCCGGGTCCATGCCCCGGATCCGGTCCGGAAGCACCTTGCCCGGGTTGCACAGGCCTGCGGGATCGAAGACGCGGCGCACCGACTCCATCGCCCGCAGCGTGTCGTCGGAGTGGATCAGCGACATGTAGTCGCGCTTGTCGAGCCCCACGCCGTGTTCACCGGTGATCGTGCCCCCGGCGTCGACACAGATGCGCATGATCTCCTTGGAGGCCAGCTCCACCCGCTCCATCTCGGCCGCGTCGCGCCGGTCGAAGAGGATGTTGGGGTGCAGGTTGCCGTCTCCGGCGTGGAAGACGTTGGCCACCTTGAGGTCGTAGCGCGCGCCGATCTGCGCGATCTCGGCTAGGACATCGGGAAGCCGCGTGCGCGGGACGGTCGCGTCCTGCACCAGCAAGTCGGGGGCGATCCGCCCCATGGCGCCGAAGGCCTTCTTCCTTCCCTTCCAGAGCGCCGCGCGCGCATCCGCGGAGGTGGCCCTGCGCACCTCGCGCGCCCCGCACTCCAGGCACGCCGCCTCCGCCCGCGCGGCCTCGGCCTCAAGCCCCGCCTCGATGCCGTCGAACTCCACCACCAGCGCGGCCGCCGCGTCGGTCGGATAGCCGGCGGCGAAGATGCTCTCCTCCACGGCCCTGATGGTGGCCTGGTCGATGATCTCGAGCGCCGCCGGGAGCAGCCCGTCGGCGATGATGGCGGTCACCGCCCGCCCCGCGTCCTCCAGCCGCTCGAAGATGCCGAGCAGCGTGTGCGTCGCCTGCGGCAGCGGCAGCAGCTCGACATCGATCTCCACCGCGATGCCGAAGCAGCCCTCCGATCCCACGAACAGCCCCGCGAGGTCGAGCTCCCCGGTGTCCAGCCCGCGGTCTCCCAGATACACCCGGCTGCCGTCCGGCAGCACCACGTCCAGCCCGCGGATGTAGCGGGAGGTGACCCCGTACTTGAGGCAATGGGGCCCGCCCGAGTTCTCGGCGACGTTGCCGCCCACCGAGCAGGCGCTCTGCGAAGAGGGATCCGGGGCGTAGTAGAGCCCGTGCGGCTGAGTGGCCGCCGTCAGGTGGGCGTTCACCACGCCGGGCTGAATGCGCGCCCGCCGGTTGTGCAGATCGAGCTCGAGGATGCGGTTCATGCGGGCCGTGCACACCACCACCGCCCCGTCGACCGCGAGCGCGCCGCCGGAGAGGCCCGTCCCCGATCCGCGCGCCACGAAGGGCACGCGCTCGGCCGTGATCGCCCGGACCACCCGGGCCGTTTCGTCCCCGTCCTGCGGAAGCACGACCGCCCGCGGCGGATAGCGGTAGGCGGTGAGCCCGTCGGACTCGTACACCATCAGCCGGGCGGGGTCGGTGATGACCGCGTCGTCGCCCACGATGCGGACGAGTTCCTCGGCCAGCCCGGTCGACAGGCGCGGTGCTTTGGCGATCACGGCACGGCTCCCGGTGAAGGAGAAGCGCGCGGCCGGCGGGAGCGGACAGCCGCCGGTAACGCGCGCCGCGTCAGGGACATACTACCCCCCGCCGGCCAGATAGTCGAGCATGGCCGCGATGCTCGCCTCGGCAGCGTCGCGCAACCGCGGCGGCAGGTCATCTCCGTAGATCGTGGTCACCAGTTGCGCCGGCGTCGCGGCGGGGTGATCGCGCTGCGCCTGCTCCGCCTGTTCGATGCGGGCGAGGCGATGTTCGCGGTAGGCCGCGAGCGCCCCCGGCACATCCTCGATCGGAGGCCCGTGCGCCGAGTAGATCACCCTGGGCGCCAGAGCCTCGATCCGATCCAGCGACCGCAGGTAGTCGCGCACGCAGCCCGGATACTCCCCCACCCAGGTTGTGCTGCCCTCGCCGAGCATCAGGTCGCCCGCGAAGAGGGCCTCGGCGCCCGGCCACGAGAAACACAGGTGCTCGGCGCAGTGCCCCGGCGTGTCCACGGCCAGCAGCTCACCCTCGTCGGTTTCGACCGCGGCACCGTCGACGAGCGGGCCATCCGCGCCGCGACACGGCCCGAGCAGGGGGGCTCCCAGCGCGTCCGCCAGGGCGCGGGCGCAGCCGGAGTGGTCGGCATGGTCGTGGGTCACCAGCACGGCGACCCGGCGTGCACGCGCCACCGCGGCCCGGAGCGCACACAGGTGGTCCGCATCGTCAGGGCCGGGATCGATGACCGCCGCCTCTTCGCGCCCGACGATGTACGTCCGGGTGCCGTCGAGGGTGAACGGCCCCGGGTTGGCTGCCGTGAAGACGCGGGGGCGAGGGCGAGTCATGGCGCGCGCGGATCGGTCCCGCCCACGGTCATGCCCGGGACAGCTCGATGGACGCTGCCCGCTAGCGTCGCTCGTGCACGAACTGCTCGGCCAGCTTGTCGGCGATCATCTGCACGGCCAGCTCGATGTCGTCGCTGAATGCCGCTGGCGTGCGGCTGTCGATGTCGATCTGCCCGAAGATCTCCTTGCCCGCCCGGATCAGGACCACGAGCTCGGATTTCACGCTGGGATTGCACGAGAGGTAGTTGTCGACCGCGCCCACGTCGGGCACGTTCTGGTTCTTGCCGGTCGCCACGGCGGTGCCGCACACGCCCGTGCCCACGGGAATCTTCGCGTGTTCGGTGCTGGCCCCGATGTAGTTGTGGAGCCAGAGTTCATCCTCGTCCTCGCCCAGCAGATAGACGCCGACCCAGTCGAAGTTGTCGGTCCGGGAAAGTCCCCGAACCGCGTGACGCAGGAGGGCATCCGACAGGTAGCCCTGCTCTCTCAGGCGCTGCAGGTCGCCGAGCAATTCAACGGTGTTCACCATGTTGTCGATCTTCTCCGTGGTGCGGCGCCTCGGGCCCCGCCGGTTCCTGGTTGCCCCGCCGTCCCCATCCCCGT
>VYDD01000351.1 GCA_009843625.1 Gammaproteobacteria bacterium
GAGGGGCACTGGCAGAGAACCGTACTCCGCCGCATTGATGCCGGGTTGTCCACTCCTAGCAGAGTTGTTGGCGACCCAGTGCCGGTAGCGTCGGGTCTGCAAGTATTGGGCGAGGTATTCGGATCGTAGCCGACTGGAATCCGGCGCAATGCGGATCAGGAAGCCAGCGAAGACGAGTGGGCCATCCTGCGGGTCATACAGATACGCCTTGCCGACGCTGGCCCCCGTGCGTGCAAGCACCAAGTCCCCTGGTCTCAGGAAACAGAGCGCGTCGGGTGCTCCGTTTACAGAAACCCTGGGTGTCGGCCTAAACCGACCATCTTCGCTGATGTCAGTGATCCGGATGTAGGTAGGCAACGAACCGTCGAAGGGAATGGCTGGCGCGTTGATCCCGTAGCTTGGTGGCTCGGCCAACATGGATCTGAGCGACCGCACTCCCCAATCCTTCGGAATCACCCCCACTTCGGTGCGCTTGTAGCCGTCACGCGTGTCAGTTGACGTGGCGTCTCGGATCCTGCCCTTCGAAGGCGCACCTTCCGCCGTGGCGGTCCCCGATTCGGCAGACGGCGTCTGCCGAATCTCGCCGGGCGATTCGTCTCGACCCTCGAATCGCAGCGAACGGTTCACCCAGCAATCCCCATGTCGTGAAGGTGCGACCTCACGCGGGCTTCATGCTCCTCCGCCCGCTGTGCGAGTTTCGGAAGCGCCTCGGCGTACCGCGCTTCCAGTACGGTCACCCGTTCCACGAGCCCCGTCGTCAGGCGGTCCACCTGCTGGTTGACCGCTTCCTCAAGGCTGGCCATCCACTTGCCGCCCACCACCATGTCGGCGATCTCCGACTGAGTCAGGGTTCCGTAGCGCGCCAGAATCTCCGCATCAAGCGAAGCCCGCGCTTCCTTCGCCACCCTCTTCGCCTTGGCCTCCGCCTTCATCAGGTCCAAGCAGACCTCCAGCGCGTCTCGCTCGTCGGGATCCCCGTCACCGCCGCGAATCTCCTTGAGCCGAGCTCTCACGGCGGCCTGCGTCACGTTCCCGGCACCCGTCGTCGCGCCGTCAAACAGCCCGTCCTCGCCGGTGTTCTCTTCGACAAACGCCTCCACCTCGCGCCCGATCCGGTCCTGCTCGGCAAGCAGGATCTCCACCTCGCGCTGCTCTTCCGAGAAGTAGCGGCCGGCCACGAGATCCGGTGGAAGCAGATCCATCTTGTACTTCGTCCGCCGGACCGTCAGGTCGGGCGACTCGCCCGCCCGCCGCTTCCCGACCAGCACCCGCGGCCGCGCCGCCTCCGACCATCCGTCGGTCACCGCCAGGTACACCTCGTCCTGCATGACCTCGTCCCAGTAGTCCATCAGACATTGGTAGACATCGTGGCAGTCGATGAGTGGGAGATCGGCGAAGCGGTCCAGCAGGTCCTCGGACAGCTCCCGTATCAGCGCCTTCGGGGAGTCGCCCACCCCTAGCCCGTAGAGACGAGACTCGTGCTCGCGCCGCCAATCGTGGAACGCGCCCCGCACCCGTTTCCGGTACGCCACGAACTTGTCATGTCCGAGAACGACCTCCCCGACCTCGTCCGGCGGTGTGCGCGCTTCGACGTATCCCGGACGGCCATCCGGCGCGAACAACGCCCGCCGCAAGCCGGGGAACACCTTCCAATAGCGGTCGATGGCGTCGATGTCGCGTTCCGGGATGCCTCCATGCAGGTGCGCGCCGAGGTCGTGAAGGTCCTCCGGCTCGCCGGAGTCGACGTAGCGGGAGATGTTAAGGTTGTAGTCGTTGGCCTCGCTGGCGATCTCGTCTAGCGGCACCATCCGCGCGTAGCCGGGCGTATCGCGCTGGGCGTTGAAAACATCGACGATGCGGTGAATGTCGCGCTCGCGAAGACGGTTCTTGGCTCCGTCCTTACGGAATCCCCCGCTGGCGTCCACCATGAAGATGCCCTTGCGGGTGGCCGCGTCCTCCTTGTCGATCACGACGATGCACGCTGGGATTCCGGTGCCGTAGAAGAGGTTGGCGGGCAGCCCGATGACGCCCCGGATCAATCCGCGCTTGACGAGATTGCGGCGAATGCGGGCCTCGCGGTTGCCGCGAAAGAGTACCCCGTGCGGGAGAATGATCGCGCCCTTGCCCGTGCTCTTGAGCGAAGCAGCGAGGTGGAGGAGGAAGGCGTAGTCGCCGTTCTTCGCGGGTGGGATCCCGTACTCGAAGCGGCGGAACTCGTCGTGGTCCGGATCGAGTCCGTTCGACCACGCCTTGGTGGAGAACGGGGGATTGGCGAGGGCGAAGTCGAAGCGCTTCAGGCGTCCGGGACCGTCGGTGAAGCGGGGGGCGGCCAGCGTGTTGCCGCGCTTGATCTCGGCGTCCACGTTGCCGTGCAGAATCATGTTCATGCAGGCCATGGTCCACGTCGCGACGTCCATCTCCTGACCGTAGATGGTCAGCCCGTCCGGTGCCTCGTCGGCCGCCTTGATGAGCAGGGAGCCGGAGCCGCATGTGGGGTCGTAGACGGCGCGGTCGAGGCCGGTGCCCGGGCCGATCCCGACCACCTGGGCCATGATGCGGGAGACCTCGGCAGGCGTGTAGAACTGCCCTTTGCTCTTCCCGGACTGCGTGGCGAAGTGCCGCATCAGGTACTCGTAGGCGTCGCCTAGCAGGTCGTCGCCTTGGGCGTGGTTCGCCCGGAAGTCCAGCCTCTCGAAGATCCCCACCAGCTTCGTGAGGCGGTCCGTCATCTCCCGGCCCCTGCCGAGTCTGCTCTCGTCGTTGAAGTCGGCCTGGTCGATCACGCCCTTGAGGAGGAAACCGTTGGCGTCGGCGAGCTTCCGGATCACGACGTTGATTCCGTCGCCGATCTCCTTGCTCCCCTTCAGCGCCACCATGTCCGCGAACCCTCCGCCGGTCGGCACCTTGATCTCGGAAAACTCGTCGTCCGCGCCCGCGTACCTGTCCGAGACGTACTTCATGAACAGCAGCGTCAGCACGTAGTCCTTGTACTGCGAGGCGTCCATGCCCCCGCGAAGCTGGTCGCAGCTCTGCCAGAGCGAGGCGTGCAGGTGGGACTTGCGGAGCGCCATGTGTCAGAAAGCGTGGAAGAGGATCGGCGAGCGTGCGGTCGGGTCAGTGGGGTGGCTCGCAGCACGGGTGCCACGCGCATCCCGGAGGCGCACCCCGTCACCGAACTCGTTGACCGAGCAGGTGGTCATGTGGTCGTGGTACATGCCACCAATGTATCAGGTCGCTCGGCACCGGTCTCGCGTCCGCAAGGAAACGCCGGTCTCGTCGCGGGCCGCGGGCTCAGCCGGTTGGCAACCGACGTATCCTTCGGTTACGTTTTCAACTTGCCTGAACGGCGGGCGCCACCTGAGTGGCGTGGGTGGGTTCCGGGCGGCTTAACCGGGCATTTCGATGCTAACCGGATTCCCGCCATTCGATGCGGGAATCCCCGCTATCGGGGCTTGATCGAACCCGACCCCTCTCATCGGCGAGAGTGGCGGATCGTGCAGTCCTGGTTCGACTTACGCGATCTCTCGCCTTGATTCGGGGTGTTGGCAATCTGCGTTATCAGCAAGCCGACGAGGGACAGCTCAGGACGGCGCTGGAAAACCGCCAGAGGGCTCGTGCCTGAGATTTCGCAATCGGCGGGAACAAAACGGCGGGAGCCGGACCTTATGTTCCCGTAACTTCAATCACCCCAATCAGATGTGAATCCGCTGGGCTTTGCCCGTCCGACGAAATGAGGTCGATGCGGTTGCCCTCCGTGTCCCCGTCACCGCGGTGAAGGACCCAAATGGTGCCTTCCCAACTCGTGGTCAGGCCGACTACTACGGGAACCTCGTCGAAGAACTCCATCGCCTCTATCTGGGCGCGGCGGAATTCTCTCATTTGCTGTTGAAACGAGTTGCCGCCGCGAACGGGCGCGAGCGCTTCCAGGCGCCGCTCGATCTCGTCGGCCCTGATGCGGCCCGTCACGCGCCGGGGTTGGAACGGACGGGTCAGGACCCGGGTCACGAGGCCGCCCGGCACGGCAGACTTGATCGCATACGTGGAAGAGTCGGTGTACACGAACGCTCCGCTGGGCAGCACGCCCGCCCTGAGCACCGGCCTGAATCCCTCCGCATCACCAGGAGGCCGCCACCCCGCGGCAACCGAGTCGATGCCGACCTCGTCGCCACTCAGATCATAGCTCAGGACATGCCGGAAGGAGGGTTCCGACGGCCCGTCGTCCGGATCGGCGGTCATTCTCACATGGCGGACCTCGGACGTCGCGAGGACTCGATCCATTCCCGGGAAGACCTGAATGCCACCAATCATCGCAGCGCTCATCTGCGCACCTGGAAAGCGGGCCATGCGTTCGAATTCGCCGTCGGCATCAAAGAGGGTGAATCCCATTTGTCCCAGGTCGTAGACGATCACCCGCCCGTCCTCCATGACGGCGAACTCCAGCGCTGGCGCGGTGTCGCTTCCAAACTCTCCCGGGCCTTGTCCTTCTCGAATGAACTGGCGCAAGAGGTTGGCTTGCAGGTCGACGACGTTGATCCGCACCGCTTCGGTGTCGAGGATATAGAGGTTGCCGGCACCTTCGTAGCCGACCCCCCCTACGCGGCCGAATGTGTCGCAGCC
>VYDD01000018.1 GCA_009843625.1 Gammaproteobacteria bacterium
GCGCTCGAACTCGGCCCGAAGATCGTCCAGAAACAGCGGCCCGATCACCTTCAGGATGTTCTTCTCGGTCGTGTAGTGCGCGCCCTGCTTGCGGCGCTCCACCGGGTCCATGACCGACTGGAACAGCGCGCCGAAGATCGCGGGCGAGATGTTCGACCAGTCGAACCGGCAGGCGTCCAGCAACGCGGTCCGCATCTCCCCGTTGAACGCTGGGATGCGTAGCGGCTCCTCGAACAACCGGCCATTGACGTAGGGGAAGCGGGCCAAGTCCTCGTCGGTCGTGGCGTATCGCGCCTCCTCCCGCGTGTCCAAGACTTGGAACAGGTCGGCCAACACGCGGCCGGTATCCGACCCGTCCTTGGCGGTGCGGTGGTCAAGAAGGTCGAAGAAGATGTCGCGCGGCTCGAAGATGCCGGTGTCGTCGGCGAACAGGCAGAACACGATCCGCACGAGGAACCGCTCCAGATCGTGGCCCCGGTAGCCCGCGGCGTCGAGCGCGTCGTGAAGCCGCCCGACCAGTTCCGCCGCCTCGATGTTGACGGGGTCCTGGTCTCGAAACGTCCGGCGCTGGACGCCGAGTATGAAGCCGAATTCCTCGACGTGGCCGGGCAGGTCCGCGAGGGAGAATGAAACGGTCTCCCGCTCGTCCAGATCGCGAAGCTGGAAGGTCTGGAAGTCGCTGACGAGGATGTAGCGCGGGCGGTCGCGCTCGGACAGCGCGTCGAAATACTCCCCGGCCTGTCCGTACGCCTTGCCGAGATCGCGTCCGGCGCTCTTCTGCTCGACGATCAGGACGCCCGGCCAGAACAGGTCGATGTACCCCGAGCGGTTGTTCAGCTTGGCGACATGCTCCTCGTAGCGGGCGACGGACCGGCGGCGCACGTCGAACACCTTGAAGAAGTCGTTGTAGAAGCTCTGCGTCTCGCCCTTCTCGTACGCGGCGTCCCGCCACTCTTTGGCGAAGGCCGCTGCCCGGACCCGCACTTCGTTCCACGAGAGACGCATCCGGCTATCCCTTCGGCGTTTGAATCACTGCCCGGACCACAAATCGGCTACCGGGGGACGGCATCGCGTACCCGGATGTCCTCCTGCCATCCGCGCGCCCTGCGCGCTTCCGCAAGCTCGTAGCTTGCCTGCATCCGCATCCAGTGATCGGCCGTCCCCCAGCCGATGGCCTCCAACGCGAGCGCCATGTTCGCCGACACGCCCGCCTTGCCGTTCAGCAGCCGCGACAGCGTGCCTCGCTCGCAACCCAGACGGGCAGCCGTCTCGGTCACGTTCCATCCGACCTCGTCCATGCTCTCGCGGATCAGTTCGCCCAAGTGCGGGGGGTTGAGCATCGCAACGACCCGCGCGCCGCCTCCGGTCATGTCCTTCCTCCTTCCGGTCAATGGTAATCTACCAGATCCACGTCCACCGCCTCGCCGTCCTCGAAGCGGAACACCACGCGCCAGTTCCCGGAGGCGCGCACGCTCCATTGGCCCGCCCGGTCCCCCTTCAAGGGGTGCAGCCTGAAGCCGGGGGCATCCGCGCTACCGGGGTGCGTCGCTTCCTGCAATCGGAACAGGATGCGCCGAAGCCGGGGAACCAGATTCGCTGGGAGCCGGGATCGGTCATCGCGTTCGTGGAGCGCGCGCAGCCCCTTGTGGCGGATCTTCATGGATCAACTGTAGCGCGTCGCGTTACGCGCCGCCATAAGGACGGTCGCGGGTAGCCCGTCGCATCCCGCCGTGCGATCATTCAAGGTCGTCCACAGGGAGGCGCCGAAAGGAGGACCATTCCTTCATGCAGGCCAACCATACCGACTTCTTGAAGTTGTTGAACGGCGAGGTGCAGTACGTCGTGCCTCGCTGGCAGCGCAGGTACTGCTGGGACGAGTCGGACATCGAGCGCCTGGTCGAAGACCTCTTGACCATCGCGGAGGCCGACCGCCCAGGGGCCGCTCATTACGGGGGTGCGCTTCTGACCTTTCCAGAGCCCACGACAGCGGGCGGTGTCCCGACGCACCGCGTCGTTGACGGGCAACAGAGGCTAACGACGGTCAGCATCCTGCTGGCGTGCATCGCCGAGAGCTTGGGGGACGACGACAGGGGTGGTTGGACTGCGAAGCGCCTCAGGAAGCACCTGACCAACACCGATGTGCCCCGGCGGAAGCGGCTCAAGCTCCGACTACAGGACGAAGATGAAGGCGAATACCGTCGAGGCCTCGAGGGCGACCCCGGCGGTCCCGGTGCGGTGGCGCAAGCGTGGCGCATCGCCCGGCGGCTGGTGGCCCGCGACGATGTGGCAAACCTGCTCAAGGGAATCGAGCGGTTCAGGGTGGTCGCCATCGCCTTGGACACCACGGACGATCCGCAGCAGATCTTCGAGAGCCTAAACGCCACCGGGCGTCCGCTGACCGAGAGCGAGAAGGTCAAGAACTGGCTGCTCATGGGTTTGGCCGATGAGAAGCAACAGGACCTCCACGACAACCACTGGATCGTGATCGAGCGAAAGCTCGGAGTCGAACGCAACACGGAGCCGGTGGACCTCTTCCTGCGGGACTTCCTCCGCTGGAAGACCGGCAAGAATCTCGGGATCAAGCGGGTCCACGAAGAACTCAGGCGATGGGCCGTGCGGCAGGGAATGGACCAAGACCGGCCAGCCCTCTGCCGTGAGTTGGCTAGGCTCGCGAGGCTATATGGCATTCTGACCGGATCGGCGGGCAAGCATCCCGACGCCGGGGCGGAGCGAGCGCTTCGGCACCTCCGAGCCATGGGCATCGACACCCACCGACCCCTGACGCTGCGTCTACTTGACGACGCCGCCAGGGGCGTCCACGAGGGTGTCAAGTATGCGTTGGCTCCGACCTTGGAGGCAGTGGGCACATGGATCACGCGCTTGTGGGTTGCCAACCGGCCGATGGCTGGGCTCAACACGGCGGCAACGGAACTCGCTCACAGGCGGGGACCAGACCCGGACGTGGATTATTCCACGTACTGGCTGGACCGCATCCGTAGGCTCCGAAACACCCGTGTCGGCGTACCCGGCGACGCCGAGGTGAGGGAAGGTGTCCGGACCCGCAAGGCATACGGGGGCAGTGCCACCCGGTCGTCCTTCGCCATTCTGTGCGCCCTGATGGAAGAGGAGCATGGCCCGCAATCTCCCGCTCGCGAGAGGCTCACGATCGAGCACGTGATGCCGCGCAAGCTCACCGACGCTTGGAAGCGAGGATTGGGAGACGACGCCGAGGACCTGCACGGGCGTTGGCGCGACCGGCTGGGCAACCTGACGCTTTGCGGCGACACCATCAACACGGCGATGGGCGCGAGCACGTTCGCGGCGAAAAGGGTGGTCTACGCCGAGAGCACCATCGGGATGACGCGGCGGGTCGCCGAGGAGAGTGATTGGAACCAAGAGGCGTTTCAGCGCCGCGCCCTCGGCTTGGCGGATCAGGCACTGAAACGCTGGCCATGGGAAGACCGGAAGGAAACGCCGACCGGTGGCAGTGTGGTGCCGCTGAAGTGGCGCATCGGCAACGACCCATGGCGCGAGGAAACGGTCGCAAGCTCAATGGTGCTGAACGTCGCCGGAGCCCTGCTGAGCATGGATCCGGCCAACGCCGAGAAGCTGTCCGGCGACGCGATTAGCTCGAACGTTCACCCCGCCACTCGCTATCCGCCCGATACTGCGGTGGGAGCCTTGACCATGCGGGCAGTTTCCGGCCATGACGGGTGGGTGATCTATCCGTACAAGGGGAACTACCGCCAGAGCGCCGACTTCTGCCGGACGCTGGGCGAGCGGTGTGGGGTCAAGGTAGAGGTGGAGTTGGAGGAGAAGAGCCGGACACCGGCCTTCTGGACGCTCCTCATGGACTGCGTGGGCGGCGTCCCCGGCCAGAAAGGCACGTGGCGCGGGCCGTCCCAGTGGACCGATCCCATCAACAGGCATGGCGACAGGATCGGGATCTACGTCGGGCACCCAGATCGGCTCTGGCTCTATGTGCGGGCCGGTGAGAGCAAGGCATCCGAGACGAGATTTGCACGGATGCGGAGGTGTTCGCGGATGATCCGCGAGCAGATGGCCGATCAGAACGTCGGTGACGATGTTGAGCGCAACTGCGAAAAGGGCTGGTCAGTCCCCGTCGAGCGAAGCTGGGTACGTGACGACGAGAGCGAATGGCCGGAGGCGGCGCTGTGGATCAAGGATCAGCACGACAGGCTGCTGGCGATCGCAGGCGACACCAGCCGAGTGACGCGGGGACATGCCAACCGGACGAGCCCCCAGCGTCCCAAGGATGGGACAAAGACGGGCAGGGTCTGGACGCTTGCCGACAGGCACCGCACACGGGAGGCGACGATTGCCGCCGCCGTTGCGGAGGGGATCAATTCCGGGACGGCAAGGGCGCAGTTCGTGCGCTGGCAGCGTGCCCAGCGCGAACCCACTCCGAAGGTGTAGAAACGACCGCCTTGGACGAGCCAGACACTCCCGCCAATCCACACCGGTTTTCCCGCTTTCAGGGCACGATCCAGCAAGGTCCAGCCAAGCGGCAGGAGTGGCAGATCGTGCAGTCCCAGTTAGACTTACGTGATCTCCTGCCGTGATTTTGGCCGTTAGCCGTCCGCCTACGCGGC
>VYDD01000464.1 GCA_009843625.1 Gammaproteobacteria bacterium
TTGTGCGGCGACAGGATGAAGGGCGTGTTCCAGTTCCAGCGGATCTCGGTGCCCTGCGCGGGCATGGGCACGATGTTCGACGAGGGATTGTTCTGGCTCGGCGCGCGTGGCCTGATGCTGACCTGCTCGCCGGTCGCGAGGCTCAGGCGCCGAATGTTGCCGTTCTGGGACTCGGAGTAGACGACGGTGTGGTCGGTGGGATCGACGGCGGTGTAGAAGCCGTCCCCGCCGCCGACCCGGTACCAGTCCTCGGAGAGGATCTCGCCGGTCCGCACCGCGCTCGGGCCGCACCAGCTGCCGTTGTCCTGGAGCCCGGTGCACACGTAGTACGGGCGCCGCATGTCGACGGACGCGTGATAGGGCTGGCCCACGGACCAGCGCCGGAGTGACTCCCAGGTTTCGCCCTGGTCGTAGCTGACGTCCACCGAGCCGTCGTTGCCCGCGATCAGGTGATCGCTGTCGCCGGGGTTGATCCAGAGCGCGTGCTGGTCCACGTGCCCGTAGCCGTCCAGTGTCTCGAACGTGCGCGCGCCGTCGCGCGACTTGTAGATGCGAAGATCGACGATGTAGACAATGTCGGGGTCCGCCGGGTCGACCCGGATCTGGCTGAAGTACATCGGGCGCCCGTTCTCGTTGGAGCGGAACTCCCAGCTCACGCCCTTGTCGCTCGAGCGCCAGATGCCGTTGTACTGCGGATCGGGAGGCAGCGCGTCGTCGTCGTCCAAACGCTCCCATTCGGCCCGCTCCTCGTCCGTGAGCGGCTCCTCCTGGTCCGCCGCGACCTCGATCTGGGCGTAGAGGACGTCGGGATCGGCCGGGGTCATGGCCAGCGCGACGCGCCCCATCGTACCGCGCGGCAGCCCGTTGCCGCTCAGGCGGTTCCAGCTCTCGCCTCCGTCGTCGGAGCGCCAGATGCCGCTGCCGGACCCTCCGCCCACGAAACAGCACGAGGTCCGGCGTCGCTGATAGGTGGCCGCGAAGAGCGTGTTGGGGTTCGAGGGGTCGATAACCAGGTCGGTGGCGCCGGTGTTCTCGTCGACGCTGAGAACGTGGCTCCAGGACCGGCCTCCGTCCGTGGTCTTGAAGACGCCGCGCTCCGGGTTTGGGCCGAACAGGTGCCCGTTGGCCGCGACCCAGGCCACGTCCGCGTCGTCGGGATGCGCGACGATGCGCGCGATGGTCTGCGTCTCGCGCAGCCCCACGTGCGTGAACGTCTTGCCGCCGTCCTCGGACTTGTACATGCCGTCGCCGAACGACGAGCTCTGCCGGTTGTTGGCCTCACCGGTCCCGACCCAGAGGATGTCCGGGTTCGAGGGCGCGAGCGCGAGCGCGCCCACCGAGTGCGTGCCGTAGCTGTCGAAGACGGGCTCGAAGGTGGTCCCGTTGTTGGTCGTCTTCCACAGCCCGCCGGTCGCGAAGCCCACGAAGTAGGTGTACGGGTCGTCCGGATGCACGGCCAGGTCGTCGACCCGTCCCCCCTGCCCGAACGGCCCGATGTTGCGCCACGAAAACGCGCGCAGCAGCGGATGGTCGGAGGCGTTGACGGAGGCGTCGGCGTCTTGGGCCGCGCCGCTTTCGGGCAGCAGGGCCACCGGCGCGAGCAGCGCGAAGCAGACGACCAGTGAGCGCAGGCATGCCAGCGCGCGAACGGGGGCTGTCGGGTGTGCGGAAAAGAGTCGGGTGCCGGACATGACGACCTCTCGGAGCAAGGACGAAGCGGGTGCGAACCGTCTTCTAGAGTAGGAAGACAGGGGTCATCCGGCTACGGGACAGTTCGTGGGGTAGCATCGGTCAGCCGAATGTCCCGGACTCTGGTGCCGAGCCGTGTCGCGGTCCCGGCTGACCACTACCCGCTGAGCCGTCCTCCATGAGTCCGCAACAGATTGGCCATTGCGGCGTTGCCTGCCGCTTCCGCGTAGTCGAGCGGGGTCTTGCCATCGTCGTCCTCGGCGTTCGGGTCGGCTCCGGCCTCTAGCAGTAGTTCGACGACCGCGATATTGCTTCGCCCGGCGTTGCGTACAGCCCAATGCAGGGGTGTTCCTTGGCGGTTGGGCATCCCCGGCTCGTTGTGGAGTTCGTCCAGATCGGCGCCCGCCGCGATGAGAACCTCGGCGACCGCCGGGTTGCGGTTGAACGTCGCCCTGTGGAGTGCCCCTGACAGGTCAGCGCCCGCCGCGACCAGGACCCTCATGATCTCCGGATTCTCATTGTATGCGGCAGCTTGAGTGACTCCCCACAACTCCGAGCCCCAGCGCACGAGCAACTCGATGACTGCCGGATTGTCGTTTCCAAACGCTGCAAGCCAGAGGGGTATCGTCCTTCCGCCGATGCCGCCCTGCGCGTTCACGTCCGCGCCGGCCTGCAGAAGCACTTCCGCGACTGCGGGATTCTCATTGTATTGTGCTGCGAGATGAAGGGGTGTGATGCCCGAGAAGAGTCCATCGGGGTCACCAGGCGCGCGACAGATCTCGGAAGTGGTTGATCCCCCGTCGAGCAGAGCCTGGATTACCGCCTCGTTCTCATTGTGCCTGACTGCCATACACAGAACCGTGTGATCGAAGTTGTTCCGAGCGTCCGGTCGTGCTCCGGCGTTGATGAGCGCCCGGATCACCTCGGGATCCTCGCTGAACGATCCGGCGAGATGAAGGGGCGTGTCCCCCTCGGAATTCCTGGTTCTGAGGCTCTCGCCCGCCTCCACGCAGGCAGCGATGTCCGCAGCGGTCGCGTTTCTGAAGAACGTGCCCGTGCCCCAGCCGGCCGGGCAGGTCGGCTGACTTGCGTCGGGAGTCGCGGGATCGGCCTCGCCGCCGCAACCGGACGCCAATGCCAGGAGAACCACGGACCCCATGGGTTTGAGCAGGCTTGATGGCATCTCACAAATATAGCGGTTTTTGTTGTGTATGAAGTGTGTACAATTAGTCGATAATTGTGGCGACAGTGTGTATCTTGGCCGATTCGATGAGCCGATTCGATGAACTGAAGACATCGAGCCGTGCCCTGGCTTCGGTCCACCAGTACCGGACGGACGTCGTTTCGCTTGCTTGCGCGACACATGGTATCTTCGCCGGATCCGACGAAACGGCCTACGAACCACGAGAGGAGACCCCCTCCTTGCCCCTCCGCATCCCCCTCATCGCGCTTGCCCTGCTGGCCCTGGTCGTGCTGGTCTTGCGCCTGCCGTCGGGCGAGCAGTCGGCGGCCTATCCCGACGCGAGCCGCGAGATTCGCCATGTGATCCCCTGGCGGGCCGGAGGCGGCACCGACACCGCCATGCGCGGCTTCATGAGGTGGTTCGAGGAGGAGATCGGCGTCGGTGTGGTCACCGAGAACGTCCCGGGAGGGCTGAGTTCGGTCGGCCTTACCGTCGTGCAGAACGCCCCCGCGGACGGGTACACGCTCGGGACCATGACCTACGATGCGCTCAGCGTCCAGTTGCTCGGCCTGGCGCCGGTGGACTGGAGGGCGCTCGAGCCGGTCTGCATGGTGACCGAACATCCCAGCGCGCTGATCGTTCCCGCGGATCGATGGGCGGACCTGGCAGCGTTCCAGGCTGACGCCCGGGCCAACCCGGCCACAATCGCGGTCGGAAACGTGGGGCAGAAAGGAGTCTGGCATCAGCACGCCGCAGCCATGGAGCAGGCGATGGGCGTCGAACTGAGGCACATCCCCTACGAGGGAGGTTCCGGTCCGCAGATCGGCGCGATTCTCGGAGACGAAGTCGATGCCGTCGTCTCCAGCCTTCCTGGCGCGATGTCCTACGTGCGCAGCGGGGAACTGCGGGTGCTCGCGCTGATGGCGCCAGAGCGGAGTCCGCTGGTACCGGAAGTGCCGACGTTCGCGGAACTCGGCTACGACCTGGAGTACGGAAGCTTCCGGATGTTGATGGCGCCTCCAGGGACACCCGATGATCGGCTCGCGACCCTGGAGACCGCCTGCGAGGCTGCGGCGGCGTCGCCCGAGTTCCAGGAATGGGCCCGCGCCGGGGCCGTGGGCGCGACGTGGCGCGGGCGCACCGCCGTGCGCGAATACCTGAACGATCTCGCCCCGCGGGTCGAGGGTCTCCTGGCCGCGCTGGAGGGCGTGTGAACGGCGGCCAGGCCCTGGTCGGCGTACTCGAGCACCTGGGCGTCGACACGATCTTCGGCTTGTGCGGCGACACATCGCTCCCGTGGTACGAGGCGCTGGCCGCGTCGCCCACGATCCGCCACGTCCTCACCCGCGACGAGCGCAGCGCCGCCTTCATGGCCGACGCCTACGCCCGCCTGAGCGGCAGGGTAGGGGTGTGCGAGGGCCCGAGCGGCGGGGGCGCGACCTACATCCTCCCCGGAGTCGCGGAGGCGAACGAGTCGTCGGTGCCGATGGTGTGCCTCACCTCCGACATCGCCACCACCGAGCGGGGCGTGGGCACGCTCACCGACCTCGACCAGGCCGCGTTGTTCGCGCCCGTCACCCGGCGGGTGTTCTCCCCCACCACCCCCCTGGACCTGCCCGGCATGACGCGCGCGGCCTTCCGGGAGGCCTCCACCGGCCGCTTGGGCGCCTGCCAGATCGCCCTGCCCTTCGACACCCAGGGC
>VYDD01000435.1 GCA_009843625.1 Gammaproteobacteria bacterium
AGCCCACCCCGCCCACGATGGCGGCGCACCGCAGGGTCCTCCCGCGAGAGAGGGCAACCGCGTCTCCGAGCACCTGCTGCGCCAGCTCGCGGGTGGGGCAGAGCACCAGAGCCTGAAGACCCTCGCCCGGGACCGCGCCTTCCAGCACGGGCAGAAGGAAGGCCCCCGTCTTGCCCGTCCCGGTCTGGGCGATGCCTACGATGTCGCGGCCCTCCAGCCCCGGCGGAATCGCCCGGCGCTGCACCGGCGTCGGTGCGCGCCACCCCAGCGCCTCCACGGCGGCAAGGGTCTCGGGGGATAGGCTCATGTCTCCGAACGATGTAACTTCCGGCATCCCGCCGTCTTCCGCACTCATCCCCGATATCAGGCTCAAACGCTCTCCCATAGCATGACGAATTCCGCCGTAACCTCAGTACTTTTCGTGTGTTTAGGCAACATCTGCCGGTCTCCGCTGGCGGAAGGCGTCTTCATCCACCTCGCGAACCGGGCCCAGGTCGATGTGCGCGTCGATTCCGCCGGAACCGGATCCTGGCACGTGGGCGAGCGTCCCGATTCGCGCGCCCTGGCCGTCGCCCGCGCCCATGGCATCGAGTTGCCGGGACATGCGCGCCGCGTGAGCGAGAGCGACATGAACGACTTCGACTACGTGATCGCCATGGACCGCAGCAATCTCGCACATCTGGCGGCGCTGCGGCGGTCTTCGCGCGGCTCCGCGCGACTGCATCTGCTTCGCGAGTTCGACCGCGAAGCCGGCCGCAACAAGGATGTGCCCGACCCCTACTACGGAGACAGACGCGGGTTCGAGAAGTGCTTCCGGATCGTGGAGCGGTCGTGCCGCGGGCTGCTGGAGAGTCTCAACCACCCCCCAGCACACGCGCCATCCGCCGAATCGCCTCGCTGAGCAGGTCGTCGGAGGTGGCAAAGCTCATGCGCGCGTAGCGGTCGTCGCCGAACGCCGAGCCGGGAACCAGGGCGACGCCGGCCTCTTCCAGCATGCGGGTGCAGAAGTCGCTCGAGCCCTGACCGGGGCCGCAGGCCGAATCCACCCGGAAAAAGAGGTAGAAGGCGCCTCCGGGCTCGACGAACGAGAGCTCCGGCAGGAGCTCGCCCATGAGGGAGACTACCAGGCGCTGGCGCCGCGTGTAGGCTTCCACCATCTCGGCGATGTCCCCGAGCGAGCGCTCCACGTCGCCGTAGGCCGCGAGCGCGGCAAGCTGGGACGGGGTGGCTGGATTGGAGGTGGTGTGGCTCTGGAAGGCGGCCATCTTTTTCGCCCCGGCTCCCTCGCAGTAGGAGAAGCCGATGCGCCACCCGGTCATGGCGAAGGCCTTCGAGACGCCGTCGATGAGCACGAAGGGACCCAGGTCCCCGGGATCCAGTTCCAGTAGCCCGGGCGCCGTCCCCGCGCCGGCGAAGTGGATGTGGCGGTAGATCTCGTCGTTGATCAGGCGAACGTCGTTGTCCCTGGCCCAGCGCGCCACTGCGGCGAGTTCGTCGCGCGTGTAGACGGCGCCGGTGGGATTGCTGGGCGAGCACATGATCAGGCCGCGGGTGCGCGCGGTGCGGGAGGCCTCCAGGTCCTCCGGGCGAAGCAGGAAGTTGGTCTCCGGCGGTCCCTGGACGAAGACCGGCTCGGCGCGCGAGAGCGTCACCATCTCCGGATAGCTGGTCCAGTAGGGCGAGGCGATCATGACCTCGTCGCCCGGGCCGAAGAAGGCGAAGCATGCGTTGAA
This sequence comes from Gammaproteobacteria bacterium, assembly GCA_009843625.1. Taxonomy (GTDB): domain Bacteria; phylum Gemmatimonadota; class Gemmatimonadetes; order Longimicrobiales; family Gaopeijiaceae; genus BD2-11. The sequence continues at coordinate 1,734 of VYDD01000435.1, forward strand.
GAGCGCCTGCTTGGCCCCGGCGGTGACCACGACGTCGCTCCATGCTGCATCGGCGCCCCGGGCCACGAGAGACCTGGCGATGGCGGCGCGCAGCTCGGGCATTCCGGCGGCGGGGGTGTAGCGGGTGGCGCCCGCGCGCACCCCCTCTACGGCCGCGTCCACGAGCCAGGACGGAGTGTCGAAGTCGGGCTCGCCGGCGCTCAGGTCGATGATGTCGCGCCCCTCCGCGCGCAGGCGCTTGGCCAGCGAGCTGACGGCCATGGTGGCGGACGGCTGGAGTCGGGCGACGTTCTCGCTGAATGTCATGGGCGGCGGATCGATGGGGAGGGACGGTCGGCAGGGGGTTGCCCGGGGATGCTCCCGCCCGGACGCGCCACCAAGTTGCCCCGGAGAGCGCCGGCGATCAAGCGCCGAGGGGCGCGCCACGACCGGTCCGGCGGGCATGCGCCGCATTGCTGCACATCGCGCTGGGGGCGAGATTCCGCCTCATGGAGGAAGCGGAGGTCATCTTCTATTTCGACTACGTCGATCCCGCGTGCTATCTGCTGGACCGGGCACTGCGCGCCCTGTTGCCGGACGGAGTGACGGTGGCCCGCCGCCCGTTCGAGCTGCGCCGCCCGCCCCTGCCGCCGATCGATCCCGGGTCCGAAGCCTGGAGAAGCCGCTGCCATGCCGTTCAAAGGGCCGCCGCGGACTACGGGCTGGAGGTATCGATTCCGGGACGGATGCCCTGGAGCCGCAAGGCGCACGAGTTGTGGTTGCACGCGCACGCGAAGGGTTGCTGCGAAGCGATGCATTCCGCACTGTTCCGGGCGTTCTTTGAAAGGAAGGCGGACATCGGCCGCATCGACGTGCTGATCTCGCTCGCGGAAGAGGCGGGGCTGGACCCCACCGAGGCCAGAGCGGTGCTCGATGTGGATCGCTACGCGGCGGAAGTCGAGGAGACGCGCGACGCGGCGCTGCGCAGCGGAGTACGGGGACCGCCCACGGTCGAGGCGGGCGGGCGGAGACTGGAAGGGCTGCCCGGCCGGCAGGAGCTGCTTCGCTTTCTCCGGGCGGCCGCTTGCTGACAGGACTCCATCCGGGGTGCGCGGGACCTCCCGAGCCAACATCAACCAACAAGCGAGAGAGGCAGATGGCCGGATATCAGAGGAAGACGGCGCTTTCGCCGGCCGGAGTGATGGCGCGGGCCGAGGAGATCCTCCCGGACCTCGTCGGGCTGGCCCGCGCCCGGGGTTCGTCGCACGAGGCGACCTACACCGGCAAGGAAGGGACCCTTACGCTCTCGGTGCACCGCCACGGGATGTACACATCGGTGACCGCCTCGACGGACCGGCTGCGCACATCGCGCATCGACTACGAGATCCAGAAGTTTCTCAACAACCTGCCCTACGAGCCGGGTGACAGGGGCGGGCCGGGATCCGGGGATCCCTCCTGACCGTGGACTCTTTCGGCGAACTCGGGCTCCCGCCGGAGCTGATCGACGCCCTTGCCGCCGAGGGCATCGAGCGCCCCACGCCGCTCCAGCGGGATGCAATCCCGCTTCTGCGCCGCGGCAACAACGCGCTCGTGCGCGCCGGCCCGGGCAGCGGAACCCTGGTGGCCTACGGCGCTCCCCTGCTGGAGGGCATCCAGGCGGAGGCGACGGTGCCCAGGGCGGTTGTGCTCACGGCTTCGGCAGCGGCGGCCGGAGCTCTTGCCACCTCGCTCGCCCGGCTCGCGACGGCAACCGGACACGCGGTGGCGGCGTTGGGCTCGCCCTGGGCCGCTCCGGAACATTCCGACATCCTCTTCGCCACCGCTCCCGACCTCCTTGCGGCGGTGCGGAATTCGCGTCTGCGGCTGGAAGACCTCCGCGCGCTGGTGGTGGACGGGGCCGCGACCATCCAGCGGTCGGACGGGCTCGAAGACCTCGAAACCCTGATCGGCTTCGTGCCCGCGACGGCGCAGCGCGTCGTGATTTCCCTGCCGGTCACCCCGGAGGTGGAAGCCTTCGCGCGTGCCCACGCGAGAAAGGCGGGGTACGTGGCGGGCTCCGGACTGCCGCCGGGCGCCAAGGCCGGCCCGGTGCGCGGTATCCTGCACTATCGCATCTGCCGCAGGAGTGACGCGGATCTCGTGCGCGCGGTGTCGGAAGTATTTGAGCAGGGCGCGCGTCACGTGCTGGTCTTCTGCGCGTCCGACGATCACGCTGCGGATGTGGGCGACCTGGCCTCGCTGCACGGCTTCCGGGCGGGCGCTCCAGGGGATGCTTCCGCTCCGGTCTGGCTCTCGAGCCGGGTCGACGACACCGAACCCCCTGCCCTCGAGGGGATCGCCGACGCGAACAGCATCGCAACGTTGAGCGTCGACGTGCCGGCCGGAGGGGGTGAACTGCGTCACCGGCACGGCCTGGGAGCCGCGGCCACGGTGCTTGTGCTTCACCGCGAGGTGGCGCACCTGAAGGCGATCGCAGCGGAGGCGGGCTATCGCCTGCGCCCCCTTCCGACACCCCCTGAGGCCGACCCTCATTCCGAGCTCGAACGCCGGCGCTCCGAGTTGCTGCGCGTCCTCGAGGAAGAAGACCTGGCGTCGGAAATGCTGCTTCTGGACCCGCTGTTCGAGCGCCATGACCCGGTGGAGGTGGCCGCGGCTGCAAGCCGTCTGGCGGGGCGGGCGGCGAAAAACCCCTCGGCCTATCGCAGGCGAGCCGATGGAGAAGCGCGCCGGGGCGCCACCCATCCCGCGGATTCACCGGCCGCCGTCCAGCTTCCGGTTCGCGCCCAGGCGTGGGTGCGCCTGTTCGTGAGCGTGGGCTCGCGCGACGGAATCGGACCGGGTGACCTGTTGGGGGC
>VYDD01000202.1 GCA_009843625.1 Gammaproteobacteria bacterium
CACATCCGGCCCAGCCCCGGCAGCCCGCCAGCCACCACGACTGCCCCGGGAACGGCCCTCAGAAAGCGGCGGCGGTCCAGCATCCCCACCGCGGCCCTGCCGGTCACGAGACCCCCCTGGGCATACCCGGCCGCGCGGGTGCTCTCAAGCGCGATGCTCGCCTGGACAGGCGCTCACCCCCCATCATCGAATCTCCCGCAGCTTGATGTTGCGGAACCAGACCCGGTTCCCGTGATCCTGAAGGCCGATGTGCCCCCGCGCCGCCTGCCCGTATTCCGGCCACTCGACGAACTTGCTTGCGGCCACCTTCGCCTTCCAGTCATCGCCGCGCAGTTCGTACTCGACCACCTTCTCGCCGTTGAGCCAGTGCTCGACGTGGTTTCCCCGCACCAGGATCCGTACCTGGTTCCACTCCTCTGCCGGACGCACGATCCCCCGTGGCACCCCGTGCAGAGCGTAGTTGGCGCCCGCGCTGGTGAGCGGGCTGCGCCCGTCCGCGTGGCGCGCGTCGTCCAGCACCTGCAGCTCCGGCGCGCTGTGGAAGATCTCCTCGGCCCCCGGCGCCGCGCGGTAGAAGACGCCCGAGTTGCCTCCGGGCTCGACCTTCCACTCGAGCGCCAGCTCGAAGTCCTCGAAGATGTCGTCGGTGATGATGGAGCGTCCGCCGCGCACGTGGGCGAGAGCCCCGTCCTCCACGACCCAGCCCCCCGTCATGGGCTCGCCGTCGTAGCGCTGCCAGCCATCCAGCGAACGCCCGTCGAAGAGCAGCCGCCACCCCGCCTCCCGTTCGGCGGCGGTGAGCACGTTGTGCTGCTGCGCGCCGGAGAACCCGGGAGACACGGCGAGGCCCAGGAGGACCGCGCAGAGGGAGGGGCGAAGCACCGCCCCGTGCCATCGTCTTGCGAAAGTTCTCATATGCTCCATCCCTCGCGATACTCGCGCACCAGGTACTCGTTGGCCTTCTCGTGGTTGGTGACGCGCATGTTGGCCGCGTCGTACTCGATGCGCTCGCCCTGGCCTGCGCGCAGCGCGACCAGCCCCAGCAGCATGGTTTCGGTCAGCGGCGCCGCGTACGAGAACGGGGATACCGCCTCGCCGATTCCCTTGCAGGCGTCGGCCCAGTTCATCTCGTGGGTGCCCTCGACGCGCGCGTAGGTCGGCGGCACCGCGTCCGCCTCCTCCTGCAGCTCCGTGGGATAGACCCTGGGGTTGCGGCCGTAGGTCTCGTGCAGCAGCAGCCCGCGCTCGCCCACGAAGAGCACGCCGCCGCCGCGGTCCAGCGGCACCTCTTCCGGCAGCCACGGATGGCGCCTGGGCATCAGCCCGCCATCGTACCAGTGCATGTCGACGGGCGGCAGGACGCCGCGACGGCCGAACTCGAAGTGCACCTTGGTCGCGACCGGATACGAAACCGGGTCGTCGGCGGGACCGCCCCAGGGGGTGGAGGTCGCTTCGATGGCGTGGGGAAGCCCGAGGTCGAGCGCCCAGAACGGATGGTCGATCAGGTGCGCTCCCATGTCGCCCAGCGCCCCCACCCCGAAGTCGACCCATCCGCGCCAGTGGAAGGGGTGATACATCGGGTGGTACGCGACCTCGCGCGCGATCGGGCCCAGGTAGAGGTCCCAGTGGAGGTGCGCGGGCGCCCTGAAGTCGGCCCACAGCCCCGCCGCGACCGCTTCCTGCGCCGATCCAGGCCACCACGAGCGGTCGGGGTCGGCTATGCTGGCGTCGTCGGGCAGCGCGGCCGGGCGCGGCAGCCCCTGCATCCAGATCGGGCGGTTGGTCCACACATGGACCTCGCGCACCACGCCGATCACTCCGGCCTGCACCCACTCGTTGATCTGGCGTGCCTCGTCGTTCGAATGGCCCTGGTTGCCCATCTGGGTGACCACCCCGGTCGACTCCGCCAGCCGGCCCAGCTCGCGCGCCTCGTGCACCGACCAGGTCAGGGGCTTCTGCACATAGACGTGCTTGCCCGCCCGCATCGCGGCCCCGGCGATGACCGCGTGGGTGTGGTCGGGGGTCGCGACCAGCACCGCGTCGACCTCCTCCTCCTGCGCCAGCATGACGCGGAAGTCGGTGTACTTGCGCGCGGCGGCGTACTGCTCTTTCCAGCGCACGCCGGGTTCGCGCGGGTTCCCGTCGCGGTCGACCGAGCGCTCCTCGACCTTGTTCTCCACCAGCCGATGATCGACGTCGCACACTGCGACGATGCGCTCGCTGCCGAGCTCCTGGGCGTTCTCGGCGCCCATTCCGCCCGCGCCCACGATGGCGATCGCCAGAGTGTCGCTGGGCGCCCGGTATCCGGGGCCCCCCAGCACGTGGCGGGGCACCACCGTCGCGCCCATCGCCAGAGCGGCGCTCCCGGATACGAATTCCCTGCGCGTGATATCGGTCATCGGGGCCGCCTGCCGTCCCTGGGGTATCGAAGTGGACCAAACGTCGGAGTCGAACGCCGACGCTCGGGCAAGATCGCGCAGCGGCCGTCGATCCGCCAACCCGGGCGCCGATGCGCGGCTTCGGCTATCGGCGCCATCACGATGTGCGGCTTGCCAATCCGACGCTTCTCCCCGAGGATTCGCGGCAACCCCCACGGGAGCCGACGCATGAGCAGCCAGCCATCCGCAAAGGACTACCGGCGCATCGCCAGCGAGATCGCCAGCGAAGCCAGCCCTGTCGGGATCGATGCGAAGAAGACCCACGTGATGATCCTCTACAAGCTGGAGGAGATCGAGCGGCGACTCGCGGCTCTGGAGGCGCGCGCCAGGTGAAGTCCCCGCGCAAGGCCTTCACCCTGGCCGAGGCCAACGCCCTCCTGCCCGCGCTCGAGACCGTCCTGGCCGACCTCGCCCTTGGGCGCAAGGACCTGGAGCGCCACGTCGAGCAGCTCAAGATCCTCGAGGCTCTCTGGGGACGCCTGGTCATGGCGCCGACCAACCCGGACCACGCCGAGTTCCTCAAGCATCGCGAGGGCGTGGGACAGGCGGGCGCGCGCATCCGGCGCTGCGTCGAGGAGGAGATCCTGGGGAGGGGCATCCGGTTCCCTGCGGGAGGGCTGGAGCACGGCCTGCTCGACTTCCCGACCACGTTCGAGGGGCGGTGGGTCTACCTGTGCTGGCGCCGCGGGGAGCCGCGTATCTCGCAGTGGCACGAAGTGGATGCCGGATTCTCCGGACGCCGCCCGATCCGCGCCGCGGAAGCCGCGCGCATGGGTATCGAGGACGATCCCGGCGACGTCGATGACTCGATGCTGGATTTCTGAGGCGCCGCTCCCGGTAGCCTCGCCCCGCATTCCACACCCGCCGCCGCGCGGACCCCGGGACTCCTCATGGACATGATGCCCCGCCGGGCCCACCTGGCCAGCATGGTGCGGCTCTCGCTGCCCATCGTGACGGTGCAGGTGGGGATGATGTTCATGGGCGTGGTGGACACGATGATGGTCGGCCGGCTGTCCGCGACCGACCTGGCCGCCGTGGCGCTCGGCAACGTCTACTTCTACACGATCGCGGTCTTCGGCAACGGCATGTTGATGGCGCTCGATCCCATCGTGGCGCAGGCGGTGGGGGCGGATGACGCCGAGTCGGTCGCGCGCGGCATCCAGCGCGGCTTCGTGCTCACGTTCTTTCTGGCCGTGATCGCGTCGCTGCTCTTCCTGCCCTCGGGCGCGGTGTTCGTCTGGCTGCGACAGCCCGATGACGTGGTGCCCGTGGCCGCGGGATACATCTTCGGCTCCATCCCGGGGATGCTCCCCTTCTACGCCTTCGTCGTGCTCCGGCAGAGCTTGCAGGCCATGGGCCGGGTAGCGCCCGTGGTGTGGACCATCGTCGCCGCCAACCTTCTGAACGTGTTCCTCAACTGGGTGCTTATCTTCGGCAACCTGGGCTTTCCGCAGATGGGCGCGGTTGGATCGGCGTGGGGATCGAGCGTGGCCCGCTGGTTCATGGCCGCGTTGCTCCTGGCCCTCTCCTGGCGCGTCGTCAGGCCCTATCTGGCCCGCGTCCGGCGAGAGGCCTTCGACGTCTTCGCTCTGGGGCGCATGATCAGGCTCGGGACGCCGCTGGGATTCCAGCAGCAGCTTGAGTTCGGGGCCTTCTCCCTCATCGGCGTGATGATGGGCTGGCTCGGCACCGTGACCATGGCCGGCCACCAGGTGGCGCTCAACCTGGCGGCGCTCGCCTTCATGGTCCCGCTGGGCATCGCGGGCGCAGCGGCGGTGCTGGTGGGGCGCGCGGTCGGTCGCGAGGACATGGTGGAAGCACGGCGGGCCGCCGGAGCCGGAACGCTGCTGGGCGGCGGGTTCATGGTGGTGACGGCGTGCGTGTTCCTGGGCGCGCCCGGGTTGCTGGCCCGAGTGTACACTGCGGACCCGGGGGTGCTCGCGGTGGCGGTGGCGCTCCTCCCCATCGCGGGGATCTTCCAGGTCGCGGACGGCCTGCAGGCGGTGGCCGCCGGCGTGCTGCGCGGCGCGGGCGACACCCGCTCGCCCTTCATCTTCAACGCGCTGGGCTTCTGGGTGTTCGGGATTCCGGTCAGCGCCGCGCTCGCCTTCGGGG
>VYDD01000288.1:0-4226 GCA_009843625.1 Gammaproteobacteria bacterium
TCCTCTTCTGCGACGAGATCCACCGCTTCAACAAGGCGCAGCAGGACGCCTTCCTCCCCTTTGTCGAGGAGGGGGTGGTCTGCCTGGTCGGCGCGACCACCGAGAATCCGAGCTTCGAGGTCATCCGTCCGCTGTTGTCGCGGGCTCCGGTGTTCGTGCTGGAACCACTCTCGGCGGAGGAACTGACCGTCATCCTGAGGCGCGCGCTGGAGGATGGCGAGCGGGGGCTGGGACGGTCCCGGGACGACGTCCAAGCGGGTGTGCTGGACTGGATCGCCGGACGCGCCGACGGGGACGCGCGCCGGGCGCTCGGGGTGCTCGAACGGGCTGGCGATCTGGCCGGTGCCGGACGCCCCATAACCCTGGAGCACGCACGGCAGGCGGCCCAGCACCGCTTCTCGCACTTCGACAAGGCGGGCGAGGAGCACTACAACACCATCTCCGCCCTGCACAAGGCGGTGCGCGGCAGCGACCCCGACGCCGCCCTCTACTGGCTCGCGCGCATGCTTCAGGGCGGACAGGACCCGCTCTACATCGCGCGACGACTGGTGCGCATGGCCTCCGAAGACATCGGCCTCGCGGATCCCCGGGCGCTGGCGGTCGCGCTCGCCGGACGCGACGCCTTCCACTTCCTGGGCTCACCCGAGGGGGAGCTGGCCCTGGCCGAAGTCGTCGTGTATCTGGCGTCGGCGCCAAAGTCGAATCGCCTCTATCGGGCGTGGCTCGATGCCGGGCAGGCGGCGCGACAGACGCCCGGCGCCCCGGTGCCCCTTCATCTGCGCAACGCGCCCACCGACATGATGAAACAGCTTGGGTACGGTGCCGGGTATCAGTACGATCCCGATGCTCCGCAGGGCGTCGCGGCGCAGAGCTACCTGCCCGGCGAGCTCGATGGCCGGCGCTTCTACGCCCCCGGGACCGCGGGCGAGGAACGGAGTATCGCGGCGAGACTCGAGCGTTTCAGAGCCCTGCGCGCCCGGGCTTCATCGCATGGGGAAGAACGCGGGCCGAAACCGCCACCGGCCTCGGGGACGTAGGCGAGGGCCGGATGCTCCAACTTGCCACCGGCGGTCCCGGTCCCGAGCCTTGCAGGCGCAGGCGGAACGATCCCGGGGAAGCCCGCCACCCACGGAGGCACTGCCATACCTGATCGATTCATCGACAACCGCCCCACGACCGATCGCGCGATTCTGGTCGGGGCGCCCCGCGGGCGCATGCGCCGGGTCACCGCGCGCGAGCACCTCGAGGAACTCGCCCGTCTGGCGGATACCGCCGGCGCGGATGTCGTGGGGACGGTGCAGCAGCGCATCCGCAGCCCCCATCCCCACTTCTATATCGGCAAGGGCAAGGCTGGCGAGCTGCGCTCGACGGCGCGGGCGGCGGAGGCCGACCTGGTCATCTTCGACGACGAGTTGAAGCCGGATCAGGCTCGCCACCTGGAGGACTTCCTGGGGATCCGGGTGATGGACCGTGCCGAGCTCATCCTGGATATCTTCGCCACCCGCGCGCGCACCCGCGAAGCGCGCATGCAGGTGGAGCTGGCGCAGCTCGAATACCTGCTGCCGCGCCTCAAGCGCATGTGGAGCCACCTCTCGCGCATCCGCGGCGGGATCGGGCTCAGGGGGCCCGGCGAAACCCAGCTCGAGACCGACCGGCGCCTGATCGGCACCCGGATTTCGGAACTGAAGCACAAGCTGGAGGGGGTCGCCCGGTCCCGCGCCACCCAGCGCAAGGGACGCGCCAACTCCTTCCGGGCGGCCCTGGTCGGATACACCAACGCCGGCAAGTCGTCGCTCCTGAAGGCGCTCTCGGGAGCCGACCTGCTGGTGGAGGACCGGCTCTTCGCGACTCTCGATTCCGCCACCCGCGTCGTGCCTGTGGGAGAAGGGCACCAGGCGCTGCTGACGGACACGGTGGGTTTCATCCGCAAGCTCCCGCATGATCTCATCGCCTCGTTCCGGTCGACGCTCGAGGAAGCGCGCGAAGCGGATCTGATCCTGCATGTCGTGGACTCCTCGGAACCCGACTGGGAAGGCCGGCTCTCCGTCGTGCACGAGGTGCTGGAGGAGCTCGAGCTCCTGGACGCGCCCCGCGTGCTCGTGTTCAACAAGACCGACCTCATCACCCACGGCGAGGAGGAGGTGCTGAGGGAACGCGTTCGGGGACGCGAGCATACTCCCTCCGTCTTCCTGTCGGTCTACCAGCCGGAGACGCTCGAGCGGCTGCGCAGCGTCCTGCTGGCGCGCATCCGGGCAGCCCTTCAGAGCGTACAGGTGGTGCTCAAGGTGACCGACGGGGGGACGCTTGCAGCGCTTTATCGCGAGGGTGAGGTTGTGAGGACGACGCGAAACGGCTCCGCCCTGATGGTCACGGCCCGACTTCCCGCGCCGGCCCTGGGCCGCCTCCAGGCCCGCGGGGACATCGATATCCTGGAGGTCGCCGCCGGGGCGGCGTCCGAGGACATCGTCCCTTCATCCGGTTGAGGCACGCCATGCGCTTCTACGTAAACATCGATCACGTGGCCACCGTCCGGCAGGCGCGCCGGACGGACGAACCCGATCCCGTGCGCGCGGCGGTGCTGGCCGAACTGGGAGGTTGCGACGGGATCACCGTGCATCTGCGCGAGGACCGCCGCCACATCAGCGACCGCGACGTGCGGCTGCTCATGGAGACGGCGCGCACGGGGATCAACCTCGAGCTGGCGACGGCCCCCGACATCCTCGGCCTGGCGTGCGAGTTGGCGCCGATGCAGGCCACGCTCGTGCCCGAGCGCCGCGAGGAGGTCACCACCGAGGGCGGACTGGCGCTCGGTTCGGCGGAGGTGCGCGCCGCCATGCGGGACGCGCTCGGCCGGCTTGCCGACGCCGGGGTCCGGACGTCGCTCTTCATCGACCCGGACGAGGAAGCGATCGAAGCCAGCGCCGAGCTGGGCGCCGATGCCGTGGAACTGCACACCGGAGAGTACGCGCTGGCGGACATGGACGGCCGTCCCGCGCAACTGGGTCGCCTGGTGTCGGCGGCGCGCGCCGGGCGGGCCGCGGGGCTGGCGGTGCACGCCGGGCACGGGCTGACCTACGAGAACGTCATCCCGGTGGCCGCGGTCGGCGAGATCGAGGAGCTCAACATCGGTCACAGCATCGTCTCGCGCGCGGTGCTGGTGGGGCTCGAGCGGGCGGTGCGGGAGATGAAGGAGATCATCCGGCGCGCTCCCGGGATGATGAGCGCCGAGGGCTGGCTGCCTCCCATCGGCTTCTGAGGCCGCGCCGGTGACATCGTCCTGGAAGCCCCTCCTGGGGCTTTCCGTCAGCGCTCTGCTGCTCTGGTGGGTGTTCCGCGGCGAGGACCTGGGCGCCATTGCCGCCGAGGTGGCGGCCGCCGACCCGTGGTGGCTGCTGGCGTCGGTGTTCGTCGCGACCGCCGGCTACCTGTTGCGCGCCATGCGATGGCAGGTGCTGCTCACCCCGCTCCGGTCGCAGACCGGTCTGCGGGCCCGCTTTGCCGCCACCGCCATCGGCTTCATGGTCAACAACCTGCTGCCCGCCCGTGCCGGCGAATTCGCCCGCGCCTGGTCGCTCGCGCGCATGGCGAAGATGCGGACCTCCGCGTGCCTGTCCTCCCTCGTCGTCGAACGCCTCTTCGATGGCATCACGGTTGTGGCGCTGCTGGTGGTTTCGCTGTCGCTGCCGGGGTTCCGCGCGGACTCGGAGCTCGCCGGCGAGCTTGTCGGGGGCGCGGTTGCCGGGTTCCTGGCCGTGCTTGCGATCGTCATCCTGGTTGTCACGCTGGTGCTGGCGCGTCCGAACCTGGTGCGGGCTGCTGGTCGTGCGCTGGCTTCCCGGCTGCCGGCCGCCGCCGGGGGCAGGGCGCTGTCCATTCTGGACGGGCTCGTCCAGGGGCTGGGTGCGCTCCGAAGTCCAAGGCTGGTGGCGCGCGCGGCGGTGTGGAGCCTGGTCTTCTGGCTCTGGCATTCGGCGTCGTTCTGGCTCGGCTTCCGCGCCTTCGGCATCGATGCCGGATATGCGGAAGCGCTCTTCCTGAACGGGATCACCGCGCTGGCGGTCGCGCTGCCCTCGGCGCCGGGATTCTTCGGTCCATTCGAGGCCGCGGTGCGGGTCGCGCTCGTCGGTGTCCTCGGGGTTGGCGAGAACCCGGCGCTGGCGTTCGCCGCGGGGTACCACGTCACGACGTTCATTCCCGTGACGGCGATCGGGCTCTGGTACTTCTGG
>VYDD01000288.1:4236-4542 GCA_009843625.1 Gammaproteobacteria bacterium
ATCGGGCTGGCGCGGAAGGGCGGCGAAGAGGCGGTCCCGGCGCTGTGAAGCGCGCGGTCGTGGTCGAGGCTCCGGCCAAGGTCAACCTCGTGCTGCGCGTGGGCGCGCGGCGCGCCGACGGGTACCACAACGTGGACACCCTCTTCGCGGCGGTCGGGCTGTGCGACCGCCTGCGGGTGGAGCGCGCTGCGTCGGGCATCACCGTGGAGGTCACAGGCGCCGACCTGGGCGACCCGCGCGACAACCTGGTGTACCGGGCGGCCCGGGCGTATCTGGACGCGCGCGGCGAGCGGGGCGGTGTGGCGA
>VYDD01000262.1 GCA_009843625.1 Gammaproteobacteria bacterium
ACCCTCGACCATGTGGAACAGGCCCTCTGGAGTGCGCTCTCCGGCCGCTCCCCCGCGGGTCAGGCCGCCATCGGCATCTACAAGCTCGACCGCATCCTCGCCGATCTCGCCGACCGCGACCTGGCCGCCGCCGAAGTCCTGGTGTCGGTGGAGAAGCCCGACCCCGGCCTCGCCGACCTCGTCCGCGAGCGGGCGACCGCCCTGGGCGCCGGCGAGCTCGACGTGATCATCGACGACCGCGACGTGCAGAACGCAGCGCCCATCTTCTCGGAATCCATCACGTTGCCCTCCGAGGTGGACCGCTTCCGCACCATCGTCGAGGAAGACGTGCTCCCCGCCGTGGCGTCCGGCGAGCCGGTCACCATCCACGCCCGCCTGAGCGAACCACCCGAAGTGCGCCGCGCGCTGGAGGCGGAAGTCCGCGCCGCCCTCCTCGAACGCGGAGCCGACCCCGAAGCGACCGTCGTCGAAGTCCGCTCGGCCTTCAAGCAAGGCTACTACTGGCTCCATGAGGGCGTGCGACCGCGGCTGGAAGGTGCCGACATCGGCGAGATCCTCATCCGCTTCCGCCGCAACGACCCGCCTGTGGAGTGGCCCCAGCAGGCCATCCACACGCCCGTGCGCTGGCTGCACGAGATCTTCCCCATCGACGAAGTGCTGGCGCGCGACCTCGGCATCGACCTCGACCTCATCCGCTTCGAGCAGGTCCTGGAGGGGCCTATCTATCAGGTGGAGGTAACCGACGCCACGGGCGACGTGATCCTCTCCGACAGCTTCGACCCCAGGTGGGTCCTCCGCCCCTACGTCGACCGCTTCCGCGACTACGAGCAGGTGCGGGTCACCACCGGCTGGATCGAGGCGCGCGCGGGCGACCGCACACTCGCCGACGAGCGCATCATCACCGACCCGGAGCTGTTCTGGGACTACTACCAGGGCACCACCCTTCCAGCCATCTACGACTACGTGATGGACCGCCACGAGGGCATCCCGCGCGGTGGCAACGCCGACGCTCCCTTCTTCGGCGAGCTAGTGGTCGAAGCGCAGTTCAGCGAGCCCGACTACCGCCTGGACATCGACAACGAGATCCACTCCACCATGGACGCCCTGCACGAGGAGGTCTACTTCGGCACCATCGAGTTCTTCGACCTCATCGGCCGCAACTCGCGAGGGCAGGGGCTCACCTTCCCCGGCCGCATCATCCCCGTCATGCTCCCGAAGTCCGACGGGGCCGCGGGAACCGCGAACATCTCCTTCTCGGGATTCGCCACATCACGGCCGGCGGTGGTCGTCCGCTATCGCGAGAGCTCCGGCGAGACCGGCGAGATGCGCCTGGACATCCCGCGCATCACCATGGAGCGGCCCTCGGCCCGACGCGCGCACGTGCGCGAAGGCACCCCCGGCCTCTCCCACCTCGCGCTTCGGGTGCGCGTCGACACCGACGCCGACATGCGCGACAGCCTGCTCGCCTACGCCCCGCCCCTTCAAGTCGACGAGCGCATGCTCTCGGCCGAGCAGGTGGAGGCGGCCATCGGCCACATCGAGGCCATGCGCGCCCGCGGCATGTACGCGTCCGCGCTGGCGTTCCCCGGTCTGGGATCGCTGGAGGTGCACGCCGAGTGGACCCATGAAGAGGACCCCGAGTCCCGCCGCACCGCCCATCTTGCGGCCAACGGCACCCCCGACCCGCTACCGGACTGGCGCGCGCTCCTCCCCGAGGGCTGGAGCTACTCGGGCGAGCGGCTGGTGCAGTGGGAAACGCCCATGCCGCCCCCGGAGGGCCATCGCATCCTGGCGCAGATGGGCGCGACCTTCGAGGAGGCGCACGTCTACAAGGCCGGCGAGTCCTACCTGGGCAGGACCACCTGGGCGATGGACCTGATGCCGCCGATCACCGCCTCGCACTGGTCGCGCGCGAAGGCCACCACCCACAAGCCGACCGTCATCTACTCGGCGCGGCAGCACGCCAACGAGGTGTCCTCCACCAGCCACGTGCTGCGCCACGCCGAGCTGCTCCTCACCGACCCGGAGCAGCGCCGCAGGCTGGACCGCGTCAACGTCATCATCCATCCCTTCACCAACCCCGACGGCGCCCAACTGGCGTACGACCTGTACCGCTCCACTCCCGACTACATTCTGCACGCCGGCTATCTGGGCTCGCTCGGCATCGACGTCAGCTCGGGCTCGGGCGACGACCATCCCATCTACCCGGAGTCGCAGGTGCGCGGCAGGCTCTGGGAGTCCTGGCTGCCGGACATCTTCCTGAATCCGCACGGCTATCCCTCGCACCAGGTGGTGCAGCTCTTCTCGGAATACACGGGGCTCGTGCGCCGCGGGCGGGTGACCGAGCGCAACTGGGGCTTCAACAAGGGCTGGTTCATGCCGGGATTCGGCTACGTCGACAGCCCCGACTTTCCGCGGCACCGCGACGCCGCCTTCCAACTGCGCGACTATATCACGCGGGGCATCAATTCAAATCGCGATGTCTTCGAGATGAACCAGCGCACCTACGCCCGCTACCAGCGCTACGGGGCCGATTTCGACACCGATGTCTTCCGCCTGCCCATGACCGACAGTGTCCTGATCCACATGCCCCTCAGGGGATCATCGGGAGGCGGGGGAGGCTACAACCCGCGCGTCACCATCTGGAGCGGCACCACCGAAGCCCCCGACGAGACCGCCCACGGCCCGTGGATGGAGCTGGTGGCGAAGGCGGGGCTCTCGTGGGACCAGGCCGTCCTCGACTACCTGTACGAGGGCGACCACAAGGTCGAGCGATCGGGGTCCACGTTCTTCGGCGGGGTCACGCTGCGCATGAACCGCCCGCGTCCTCCCGAAGAGGAGGAGGAAGAGGATCCGCCGCCCGTGAGTGATTGAGACGCGGGGCCGGCGGGCCGCCCGCGCTCGTATTCCTCGCGATGGTCATGATTCCGATCGCGTACTCCTATGTGACGTGGCGGGATTTCGGGGAGGATCGGTTGGGGTGATGTTTTCGATGTAGAGTACATCGTTTGTTGCTGATTGGGTGCGAGGAGCGTATACTCGCGCGTCCTCGTCAATCCCGAACATCCGAAGGCACATGTCTCCCGCCGGTTAACCGGACCTTCGGCCACCCCGACTCTCCCTCGCTCTCGACGAGTGCCGGTGACCCAATCTCCTTGGAAACGCAACGTCGTGCGTGCCTCCGTAGCGGTGGTCGTGCTTTGGACCGCCGCATGCGGCGATGCCGGTACGGGACCCGCTCCGGCTCCGAACCGAGCACCTCTGGCAAGCGGCTCGATCACCCCTCAAACGGTAGCCGCAGGACAGACAGTCACGATAAACGTGGCGAGCTACTTCACCGATCCGGACGGAGATGCCTTGACCTTCACGGCGGCGAGCTCGAATGCCGCGACCGCATCGGTTTCGGTGTCCGGAAGCGTGGTGACAGTGACCGCGGCCGCGCGGGGAATAGCGACCGTAACTGTTACAGCCCTAGACCCAAGCGGCATGTCCGCACAGTTGACGTTTACCGTCACGGTGCCCAATCAGGCCCCGGTCGCGGTGGATGCTGTCCCGGCACAATCCATCTTCGTCGGGGACACGGCTTCCGTGGATGTCTCGGCGTACTTCAATGAGCCGGACGGAGATGCGCTGAGCTATTCCGTGGCGAACTTGGACGCGACGGCGGTCTCGGCATCGGTGTCCGGAAGCGTGGTCTCCCTGACCGCGATCACCCAGGGGATCTCCACGGTTACGGTCACTGCCAGCGATCCTGACGGGCTATCTGCAGAGCAAGATATCGCGGTCACGGTACCGAATCGGGCACCGATTGCTCTCGACACCATCCCATCCAGGACCCTCCTGGCCGGAAATACCCTGGAGTTCGACCTGGCGCGTTACTTCACCGACACGGACGGGGATTCCCTGACCTTCACGGCGGCCAGCGCCAACGTCGGGGTGGCCTCGGTTGAGTTGGTCGGCAGCACCGTGACGGTCACCGCGCGGGCGCCCGGCAGCACGAGGGTGACGGTAACGGTTAACGACACCGCTGGGATGGCCATTCAACAGTTGTTCTCCGTGACGGTGCCGAATCGGGAACCGGTTCCGATCGGGAGCATTCCCGGGCGGTCGGTGGAGCCCCGGCAGGCGGTCACTGTCGACGTCTCTCCGTTCTTCGACGATCCTGACGGCGAAGCGCTGAGCTACACCGCGGCGAGCTCCAACCGGGGTGTCGCGACCGCGGCGGTTGCCGGTGCTACGGTGACGCTGACGGGAGTGACGGTCGGGACCGCGAGCATCACCGTCACCGCGACGGATCCGGGCGGGCTGACGGCTCAGCAGCGTTTCTCCGTGACCGTGCGGGCGGCCAATGCGGCTCCGGAAGTCGTGTCGACCATTCCCGATCTGAGCCTGACCGTCGATGAAGTGCGCGCATGGCGGGGAGCCGATCACTTCCGCGACCCGAATGGCGATCCACTAACCTACGCGGCGGGCAGTTCCAACGCTGCAGTTGTCCTGGCCCTGGTGTCGGGCGCCGAATTCGGGATCGGTGCGGTGTCAGTC
>VYDD01000222.1 GCA_009843625.1 Gammaproteobacteria bacterium
CTCGTGGAACTCGCCCCGGGCGACTTCTGCTCGCCCGCGGCAGTGGTGGAGACTCCCTTCCATCTGGTCATCGCGCCACGGACGGGATCGGCGATTCAATTCAGCGAAGTTGCTCTGGAGCGGGTGCCCTGTGGTTTGTGATCCCGGGCCGCGGGCCGGGCGAAACCGGGGAGCGTGCTCCTGAGCCGGAGCCAAAGCGGAAACGGAGATCGCGAGAGTGCCTCTTCGACGCCTGTATGTGCTGGTCCTGGTCGCCTTCGCGGTCATCTTCACGGCGGCGAGCAGCTGGATGGCGTTCTCGGTCACCGATCGGGCGCTCGAGGACGAGCTGGACGACAAGCTCCAGGTCACCGCGGGCGTGGCGGCGGAGACCGGGCTGGACGCGACCAATCTGCTTCATCTCGGCCGCGGAGACGAAGAGAATTTCTTCTGGAGGGAGGCGTACGACCGCCTGCGCAGTCTGGTCGACCGCGGATATGTCGACGCCGCGTGGATCATCCGTCGGGAGAGCCCGGCCTCTCCCGGAGAGGGTACGGTGCCCGGCGGAGGCGGAGCCATCGATCAGCCCTATACGGCCATCGTATCGACCGAGTCGGCCGACTCCGTTCCGATCATCGGTACCGACGTTTTCATCTTCTCCGCCTACGACCTGAGCAGCCTCTGGGAGAACGGATCGGCGACCTCGACGGCCTTCGAGGGAAGGGACGGCCGCTCCTACAAGTACGGTTTCGCGCGGCTGGAGGAATCCGACGACGAATACGACGTCGCGCTCGCCGTTCTCATGCCGGCGGATTACCTCGATCCCCTGGCCCGGTTGCAGAGGTCGGTCCTCCTCGCTTCAGCGATCACGGTCATGCTCTCGGTTCTCGTCGCCATCGGCCTGGCCGCCCGCAGCGCCAAGCCTCTGGAGCGGCTCAGCAGGGTGGCGCTTCGCATCCAACGGGGCCGCATCACGCGGTCGGTCGAAGTGGAGGCGGGTGTCGAGATCGGCCGTCTCTCGCGGGCGATGGAACGCATGCGCCTGGGAATCATCCAGCGGGACGAGCAGCTCCGGCTCATGCTCGCGCAGGTGGCTCACGAGATCCGGAATCCTCTGGGCGGGCTGAAACTCTTCTCGGCCATTGCGGCAGACAGCGCCGATCCACAGGAACGGGCCCAGCTCTTCCGCAAGATCCAGGCGGAAGTGGATGCCCTCAACAGCATCATCACCGACTTGCTGGTGTACGCCCGTCCCCGGGCGCCGCAGCCGACGCTGCACGACATCCGGGGTCCGCTCAGGGAGGCGGCCGAGCTGGTTGCGACGGAACTCGAGTCGCGGGGAGGCAGTCTCGAGGTCGATCTGCCGGACGCGCAGCTGGAGGTGGTGGCGGATTCGGGGCAGGTAAAGCGCATGGTGTTGAACCTGCTGCGCAACGCCGCCGAAGCCGGTGACCGGGTGTGGCTAAAGGGTGCGTTCAGCAACGGCGAAGTCATCGTGTCCGTCCGCGACAACGGACCCGGCGTGCCGGAATCGTTGCGGGGACGAATCTTCCAGCCCTTCGTCACCAGCAAGGAACGGGGCGCGGGCCTGGGGCTCGCGATCGTGGCGGGCGTGGCACGGGCCCACGACGGCAGGGTCGAACTGGTCTCGGGCGACGGCGCTGCTGGGAATGGCGCGGAGTTCCGTCTATATTTGCCCGGCTCGGAGGTGTTCCCGGTCGCGCGAAGCGAAGCGAATGGGCTTTAGCTCCTGCGCCAGTCAGAACCCTGCCGCCGGCTCGCCCGGGGATCGAGCAGCGCGCGCATCCCGGGTTGCAGGCCATGCGTGCCTCCGGGCCCCGGCCCTTGTTCGCATTCCTTTCACCGCCCCCAGCGGGCTCGTCCATCCGGTGCCATGGCCCGAGTGCTGATAATCGACGATCACGATGCCATCCGTGAAGGCCTCGAGCTGTTGCTGCGCAAGCACGGCCACCGGACCTATTCGGCCGAGAACGGCAGGCAGGGCCTGGATCTGCTCAGCGAGCACGGCGCCGAGCTGGTCGTCACCGACCTCAGGATGGCGGGCATGGACGGCATCGAGGTGCTCCGCCAGGTCCGGGCGCAGGCCCCGGAGACGGACGTGTTGATGATCACGGCGTTCGGCACCGTCGACCGGGCCGTGGAGGCGATGAAGCTGGGGGCGGTCGACTTCATCACCAAACCTTTTTCTCCCGAGGAGTTCGCGGTGAAGGTGGGCCGCCTGCTGCGCGAGCGGGAAGAGCGCGACGAACTGCGGCGGGAGAACGTGGCGCTGCGGATCGAGAACACGTCGCTGAAGGAGCAGACCGAGGCCCGCTACGGGCAGATCATCGGCGAAGCGCCCGCGATGAAGCGGGTGTACGACTGGATCAGCCGGGTGGCTCCCAGCGAGTCGACGGTCATGATCTACGGAGAGTCCGGCACGGGCAAGGAGCTCGTAGCCCGCGCCATTCACGCCAGCTCAACGCGCAGGGACGGCCCCTTCGTGCGCGTCAACTGCGGAGCCCTCGCCGAGAGCCTGCTCGACTCCGAGCTGTTCGGACACGAGAAGGGTGCCTTTACGGGTGCGGACCGGAGGCGGCGGGGGCGCTTCGAGCTCGCCCACGGCGGGACCATCTTTCTCGACGAGATCTCAACCATCTCCACCATGACGCAGGTCAGGCTCCTGCGGGTGATCCAGGAACGCGAACTCGAGCGCGTGGGGGGGGAGAAGACGATTCCCGTGGATGTGCGCATCATCGCGGCAACCAACACTCCCGCCGACGAACTCCTGGCCAGCGAGGACTTTCGCAAGGACCTCTTCTACCGCCTGCATGTGGTCCCGATCGTGCTGCCGCCCCTGAGGAACCGCGTCGAGGATATCCCTCTCCTGGTGGACCACTTCATCGCGAAGTTGCGCAAACGCACCAACTCGCGGGTCGGCGGCGTCGAGGCGAAGACGATGGACAAGCTGACCGGCTACGCATGGCCGGGGAACGTTCGCGAGCTCGAGAACGTGATCGAGCGGGCGCTCCTGCTTGCAGACGGTCCCACGATCGACGCCGGGGATCTGCCTGCGATGAACGCCGGGGACGTCGTGCCCCGGGCGGATGAGCTGCCCGAGAACGGAAAGAACCTGAACGAGGTGCTCGAGGGTATTGAGGAGAGGCTCCTGAGGCAGGCTCTCGAGCGGGCGGGAGGAGTCAAGGCGAAGGCCGCCAGAGACCTGGGACTCAAGTCGAGCGCCTTCTACTACAAGCTCGAGAAATACGGCATCGACGCCTGAACCGCGGCGGGTCATGGCCCCATCGGCCGCACAGGGCAGAGGACGGAAACCGGCGGGCCTGCTCCGCCTGGTGGCCTTGGCCGCGGGTCTGTGCGCAGTCCTTCCCTCCGCCGCGACATCGCAGGACGTGGAGCAGTCCGAGTATCGCGCGGCCGAGAGTGCCTACAACGCCGCCCTCAGCGCCCGTGATCTCGAGCGCGACCTGCTCGACGACGCCCTCGACGAGGTGACCGAGGCACGCCTGTCGGGCGATCAGGCGCGGTACGAGGGGGCCCTGGCGATCTATCAGGATCAGGCGCGGGAGCTGGAGCAGAGCGACAGGGAGCTGGCCGACGCCGCGGGCCGGCTGGACCAGGCTCGGCGCTCCTACCTGTCGAGCGTGCTCGACGAACTGGACGAGTTGTATGAGGAACTTGCCCTGGCCGCGGATGCGCGCGAGCGAGACCTCATCAACCGCCGGATCGCCCTCCTGCACGGCGACGCCGACCAGCTTGAACGCCCCATCGAGATCGACGACGATCCGTTCCCGGAAATCAACATCGACCCCGGCGACACCCGGGAGGAAATAAGGGCCAAGGTGGACCTGCTGGAGCGGCGTGCGAGACGCCATGACCTGCTGCTGCTCGACATCGATGCCCAGATCGAGTTGGTCGAACAACGGCAGCGTCATGCGCGCATGGTGCGGGATTTCGGAGCCGATCTCTCCCGTTTCGGCGACCTGCGCGTGCCCATGGGACGTCCGGACGCGACATCCGACAATGCGGAGGACCTGATCGGCGGCGAGGAGTTGTCGCAGCGCCTTGAGGAACTGCAACAGTCCAGGGAGTTCGTGATCGAGAGACGAGACATCGCCAGAGCGCGAGCGGAGGAGTTTCGCCAGCGCATCGGGGGCGAGCACACCGCATGAGCCGCTCCACCCGAGTCGCGACGCTTGTCGTCCTCATGGGTACCGGATGGGGTACGACGCTCTCCGCTCAGGCGCGCGTGACCGACCTGGTCTTTACCGGCGGGACGCATGTGGAACGGTATGGCGGCGGAATACCGTCCGTTACGCTTGCCGTGGTCGACAGCGTCGATCGAGCCTGGGCGACGAGCGCCGAACTGGGGGTCCGGGCCGTTCTGAGCTCGAACGCCAACGGGTTCGACGGCCTCACCATCACGGTGGATGGCGGTGTCCGGCAGTTCGACGCGTACGGCTTCAAACTGCGCGACTATGCACCCCGTGTTTCGAGCGGGGTCCTCGACGCCGTGTTCCGCACAACGACGAACCGCGGCGT
>VYDD01000006.1 GCA_009843625.1 Gammaproteobacteria bacterium
ATTCTCCATCGTTGGAGGCTAAAAACCACATGACCAACCCTGTTTTGTCGCAAATTAGAGGGATTAAGTCTTAAGTCAAGTCCCGTTCACCTCCCGAGTCGGGCCATCCGCAAGCGCGGCGATGTCGGTTGCGGCTCGGGACGCGGTATCACGGATCACTTCGCTCGCGGCGGCTTCGCGCGACTCCGCCATCAGCATCTCCTGGGCCGCATTCCCTCCCGGAGCGTCCTGCAACGCCTGCGCGAACCGTTCCCCGATTTCGTCATCGCCCGACACGAACACGCAACGCGCCCGCGCGAGCGCCACCAGCTCACGATCCGAACCGGGGTTGCGGAGTTGTTCCTCGAACTCGGCGAGGGAATGGAGGCCCTCCATCCCGCCGCGCGGGACGGGCGCCAGCAGCAGGTTTTTGCGCGAAAGCGCACGGAGCGCCTTGCGAAAGCGGCGGCACAATGCTTCGTAGTACCTGGTCGGGCCGCCGTCGTACACGAACCGGACATCGAGCTCCGCGCCCGGCAGCGCCTCCCCGTTGGCCAGCGGTCCCAGGACCGCGACCGCCACGCCGCCGCTGGCTTGCGGCACGCCGCGGTCGGCGAAGTCCTCCTCGACCGCGGACAGGACGGTGGCGATGCAGGCTTCGCCGACGCGCGACAGTGCCGTCGTCGCCTCGCTCACGGACAGGCTGCCGCGCATCGTGTGCACGGCGATCTGGAAGACCTTGCCGTTCGACCACTCCCGCGCCGCCGCGACCGCCTCACCGGCGTCCTGCACGGGGATGTCGTCGAGCTGGGCCCTCATTTCGGAGAGGCTGAGTTCGTACGTCCAATAGAGGCGCGCCAGCCCGGATCGGGCGATCGCCTCCGATTCCGCGTCCGACAGGAATCCCTCCGGCAGTGCCAGGTCCGTGAATTCCCGCTCGCGCAGCGTGTCGAGGAGGGCCGGTGAGCGGTTAATCCACTCGGCGAGACCGGGGGCGGCGGCATGAATCTCCGCGATGGCGTCGAACGCGTCGGGGCGCGCCGCGAACGCCCGGCTGTCGTAGGCGCTCCAGTCGTCGATCTCGGGATAGAACCGGGCTCGCTGACGGTCGAGCAGAGGATCGATGGTCTCGAACCACCGCTTGGGAAAGAGCGCCATGCCGTTCATCTCCATGTAGCTGCCGGGCAGCTGCGGAGAGGTGGCTTCGCCGTGGTGCTGCAACAGCGGATATCGCCGGTTCGACGTGTGGTGGTCGGCGTGGCGCTGCATGTTGTAGTACAGCCAGTTGGTGAACTTGTAGGCCGCGCTCCAGGCGTGCCTCGGTTTGACCGGCTCGAACCTGCCGTTGGGCATGCGGATGCGCCGCAGCCCGTAGTGCTGCACGTAGTTGCTCATCTTCATCGAGAAGACCACGCTGCCGCACAGGACAAGGTAGAGCAGCAGGGCCCAGGGGCCGCCCCACCGGAAGATGAGCCCGTACCAGAAGACGATCAGCACTGCATAGCGCCAGAACGCGTTCGTGTGGTGCCACGGCGGCAGCTGACGGCGAGTCAGTCGCCGCCGTTCGAACCGCCACGCGCCCACGATGTTGCTCAGCACTTCCCGCGGCAGGTATTCCCAGAAACTCACGCCCTTCGGCGCGGACCCCGGGTCCAGAGGCGTGCATACGCGGGGGTGGTGAATGTAGACGTGTTCCGTCGCATAGTGCGGGTAGGAGACGGAAGCCAGCAGGAACTCGCCGAGCCTGCGTTCCCACGGCGCGCGTCGATGAACCAGCTCGTGGCCCACGACGAACACGGTCTGCGCCACCATGACCAGTGTGCCGGCGATCAAGCCGACTTCCCAGAGAGACAGTCGGCCGCCGACCAGCATCTGCCAGAGCGCGAAGACGAAGATCGCGGGCCAGAACGCCCCCCACACCCACAACGAGAGATTGTACAGGAACAACTGGCTCTCGCGGGTCGTCGCCGGATCCATGTTCCGCTCCTCCAGGCCCAGGAGCCGGTCGAACGGGCTCGCGAGCATGAAGAAGGCGAACGGACCCGCGATCCACCAGCCGCCGAACATGGCGGCGCAGACGACGAGCGGGAAGATGAGAAGTGGAGCGAAGTGCGGGAGCGCGTTCGCGACGGAGGGCTCGACGGCCCGCCCGCCCGCACCTATCGTGGCACCGGCACTGTGTGCTTCCATCGCGGAATCCTCTATCGCGGTGTTCGCTGCGCCGCACGCGTCCGATCCGAATTTATCGTCGAGGCGGGGCAATGCCAACGACGAGGCGGATCACGGGACGAGGACGGGTTGCCGCTTCCTTGGTGAATAAAAGGTCATCGCCCGACCCGGGCTTTCCGGCGCCTTGCCCCCTTCGGCTTGAGACGTGCCGCCAGCAGCACCGCCAGCACCACCGCCGCCACCATCGGCCAGAGGGTGTCCGCCTTCACCTTCCAGAGGTAGTGGAGCACCCCGAGTCCGGCGGCCACGTATACGATGCGGTGGAGGCGCTGCCAGCGCCTGCCCAGGCGGCGGATCCACCCCCGGGTCGACGTGACCGCCAGCGGGATGAGCAGCACGAAGGCGGCGAAGCCAGCGGTGATGTACGGCCGCTCGGCAATGTCTTCGAGGACGTACTCGAAGGCGAAGAACTGGTCGAGGGCGAAGTACGTCATGAAGTGGGTCAGGCCGTAGAAGAACGCGGCCAGCCCGAGCCGCCGCCGGTAGCGCACCAGGTTCCAGCCCGCCCAGCGCCGAAGCGGGGTCACGGTCAGCGTCAGCAGCAGCAGGATCAGCGTCGAGGTGCCGCCCCAGTGGGTGAACTCCTCGATGGGGTTGGCGCCCAGCCCGTCCTCGCGGAAGCGGAGGATGAGCCAGAGCAGGGGCGCCAGGCAGATGGCCCAGATGACCGCGCTGGTCACCCGGGCACGGCCTAGTACCACCTGGTCAGATCCATCCCCGCGTACATGTGCGCCACCTGGTCTCCGTACCCGTTGAACATGAGGGTCGGCTGCCGCAGGAGCTTGCCGATGCGCCGCTCGCGCGCCTGACTCCAGCGCGGGTGGTCCACCTCGGGGTTCACGTTGGCGTAGAAGCCGTATTCGTGCGGCGTCTGCACGTTCCAGGTGTTGCGCGGCATCTCCTCCACGAAGGAGATCTCGACGATGCTCTTCACGTTCTTGAACCCGTACTTCCAGGGCGCCATCAAGCGCAGCGGAGCCCCGTTCTGGTTCAGCAGGCTGCGCCCGTAGAGCCCCGTCACCAGCAGGGTGAGCGGGTTCATGGCCTCGTCCATGCGCAGGCCTTCCAGGTAGGGCCAGGGGAGGATGGGGATGAGGCGGCGGCGCTGTCCCGGCATTTCCTCGGGACGCACAACCGTCTTGAACTGGACGTAGTTGGCCGATCCGGTGGGCTCCAGGCGCGAGATCACGTCGGCGAGCGGAATGCCCCGCCACGGGATCACCATCGACCAGGCCTCCACGCAGCGGAGCCGGTAGATGCGGTCTTCTTCGGTATGGGGCGCGAGCAGGTCCTCGAGCGCGTAGGTGCCCGGTCTGGCGCAATGCCCGTTCACCTCCACCGTCCACGGCTCCGGCTGGAAGTCCCCGGAGTTGCGGGACGGGTCGCGCTTGTCGGTGCCGAACTCGTAGAAGTTGTTGTAGGTGGTGATGTCTTCGTACGTGTTGACCTCGCCGCCAAGTTCGTCCGTGGCATCGGAGAAATCCTGTCCGCCCTGGGCGTACGCCCTGCCGGCCTTACCGCCCAGCGCCGGCGCCATCAGGTGGCCTCCGGCGATCGCGCCGGCGGCCGCGATGAACCTGCGCCTGTTCAGGTAGGTTTCCTCGGGCGTGATCTCCGAGGACGGGACGTCGAGTCCGGCGTTCTTCACGCGAATCAGCATGCTGTCACTTCCGTTTTGGTCTGTCCGCCCGGGCCGCGCCCCTCCGGCGCAGCCCGGTTGCGTCCGATTGGTTCCCTTCCCGCGTCTCCGGGTTGCTCAACCTCCCGGGGTGCGGGACAGGGAACGGTAATACTCTTCGATCAGCTGTCGGAAGCCCTGCGGCACCTCGTCGGAGCCGGACAGGAGCAGCCGCTCGGGGTCGTCTTCCCCCGAAGCCCGGCGAAGTCCGAACTCGAAGCGCTTCACGCCTTCCAGAATCTGGGTCTGCAGCCGGAGGATCTCCTCCATGTCGTCGTAGACGCGGCGGTCGTCCAGCGCCCTCATGGAGCGAATGACGTCGTCGAGCTCCTCGACGCCGACGCCGGCGTCGGCGAGCTGTTGGCGCAGGTCTGCCATCTCGCGGGCGCGTTCACGGTACTCGCCCCGGAACTGGCGAATGTCCTCCGGGGTCAGCCCGCGCGCCCAGCCGCTTCCGCCCGGTCCGAACCCGGCGCCGGTCATATCCCGCAGACCGTCGGGTCCGCCGCCTCCACCCTGCTGGCCACCCTGCTGTCCGCCTTGGCCCGGCTGCCCGCCCTGGCCTTGCTGCCCCCCCTGGCCTTGCTGACCCTGTTGTCCTCCTTGAC
>VYDD01000114.1 GCA_009843625.1 Gammaproteobacteria bacterium
GCTAGCGAGCTTGCGGTTGCACCACGGCCGCCGGAGCGGCGATGCCGATCCGGCCGTCGAGGCCGTGGCTGGGAGCGACCCCCCATCTCGGCATGCCTCGATCGGCATCGAGGCGGTTCGGCATGTGCACGCCCATGCCGCCCGCCCCGCCGGGTCGCTCCCGTACCAACGATCCCTCCGGGAAGGGGTTGAGCGCCGCTCCGTGACGGCAGAGTACCTGGTCACCGACCGGCTGGCGGTCGGGCGCTCGGGCATCTCCGTGCGAGGCCGAGACACGGCAGTCGCCTGGCGGTAGCCGCGCCATCCGGGCTCCCGAGGGACGAACGATGTTCGGGCGGTCCCCCTTTCGGGCGCGGATGTCGTGCTTGGGGGGTCCGGGGGATAGGAGTCCCCCGGCCAGAGGTTAACGTGAAGCGTTAACACATGTGGCCTCCTCCGAAACCCCGCAAAACACGGGGCCGCTACGGAACCGCCGCGACAAGCTCCCTGAGCTGCGGCGTCCGCCCGCAAATCGCCACCACCGCGCCCCCCGCGTGAGACCGGGACGCGAGTGGCGGAGAAGCCTCCTCTCCGCGATACTTCGTTTGCGCAGATCGTGCAGTCCATCTTCGAGGAGGAATCGAACGATGGCACGCACGAAACGTGACCGGCGCTCCTATAGCGCCGGAGAATGGGGCCGCAACCGGGTGAGGGTGTTCCCAGACCCGAAGACGGGCCTCTTTCAGGTAGAGTGGCGCGAAGACGGGCGCAGGCTCACCCGGTCGCTCAAACACCGCGACTGGCGGCGCGCGAAGCGGCAGGCCGACGAGTTCGCGGCAGGCTTCGTGGGACCGGAACTGAACGGCCGGAAGGACGGCGAGCCCGAGCCGCTTACCCTGGAGCGGCTTTTTGACATCTACGGCGACGAGGTGACGCCCACCAAGGCGCCGGCGAGCCAGAGGTACGATCAAGCCACCATGGCGATGTTCCTCCGACTCTTCGGAAGGGACCGCAGGGCCAACACTCTTTCCCAACGCGACTGGGACCGGTTCATCCGGGCACGTCGCGCGGGCAAGGCTGGGCGTAGCGGCAGGCCCGCGGCCAACCGCACGATCCAACAGGACCTGAAGCTACTGCTCGCCATCCTGAACTGGGCTGCGAGGTCGAGGGACGAGGAGGGAAGCCTGCTCCTCGAATCCAACCCCCTCAGGGGGCTCAAGACCCCTACCGAGAAAAACCCGACGCGGGTGCTCCTAACCGACGCGGAATACCAGGCCTTGCTCCGGGCATCCGAGGCGATGGACTGGCGGTTTCGCGTGGCGCTGGTCATCGCCCACGAGACGGGGCACCGTATCGGTGCCATCCGTCAGCTCCGCTGGTCGGACATCGACATGGAGGCTAGGATCATCCGTTGGCGCGCCGAGAACGAGAAGACCGGGTACGAGCACCGAACGCCGGTCACGGACGAGGTGCTCGCCGTCCTCGAGGAGGCGCGGATGCAGAACCCCAAGGGCGGGAACTCTCCCGTGATGCCCGCGCCGAAGGCCACCTCGCAGTGCCTGGACCGGTCGCGGGTGGGCGTCTGGTGGGACAAGGCCCAGAAACTTGCAGGGCTGGAGCCTAGACGCGGTCGCGGCTGGCACTCGCTGAGGCGGAAATTCGCGTCGGATCTCATGGATCAACCGCTCAAGGTGCTATGCGAACTGGGCGGCTGGAAGACGGCCCAGACCGTCCTCCAGTGTTACCAGCGGGCCGACGAGGACCGGCTCAGGAAGGCTCTCCAAGACCGTCGGAGGGTTTCCATTCCCGCCAATTAGCGGGAGTCAATTAGCTGGAACTCCACCTCGAAATCCCGTAACTTCAGTAGGGGCCTGTAGCTCAGTCGGTTAGAGCGCACGCCTGATAAGCGTGAGGTCGGTAGTTCGAATCTACCCAGGCCCATTGGACTTACGCGATTCGTGGGTCCGATGCTCTCCAATTATGCTCTCCAATTGGAGCGCTATTGGGACGCGGAGCCGACCCCCCGGTACGCCTCCAGAGCCTTCCTGAGCCGGTCCTCGTCGGGCCTCTGGTAGCACTTGAGGACGGTCTGGGCCGTCTTCCAGCCGCCCAGCTCGCACAGCACCTTGAGCGGCAGGTCCATGAGGTCGGAGGCGAATTTTCGCCTGAGCGAATGCCAGCCGCGACCCCACTTGGGATCGAGTCCTGCGCGCCGTTCGGCCCTCTTCCACCAGTCGCGCGCCAGCGAGCGGCTCATGCACGCGAACGGGTCCTTCGGCGCCGGCATCACGGGCGCGTCCCCGATCCCGGGGTTGTGCCTCCGCGCCTCGACCAGAACGGCCTGCGCCATGGCGGTGATCGGCGTCCGGTGCTCGTACCCCGTCTTCTCGTGCTCGCCGCGCCACCGGATCGTCCGGAAATCGAGGTCGATGTCGGACCACCGGAGCTGGCGGATCGCCCCGATCCGGTGGCCCGTTTCGTGCGCGAGCACGAGCGCCACCCGGAACCGCCACTCCACCTCGCCGGCCACGCGGAGCAACGCCTCGTATTCGGCCTGGGTGAGCACCACCCGGGTCGGATTCTTCTCGGACGGAGCCTTGAGGCCCCGGAGCGGATTCGATTCGAGGAGAAGCCTTCCCTCCTCGTCCCTCGACCGCGCAGCCCAGTTGAGGATGGCGAGCAACAGCTTGAGGTCCTGCTGGATGGTCCGGTCGGCGGCGGGTTTGCCGCTCCGCCCCGCCCCGCCCGTGCGGCGCGCCCGGATGAAGCGGTCCCAGTCGCGCTGCGAGAGCGTCGCGGCCTTGCGGTGGCGCCCGAAGAACCGGAGGAACATCCTCATCGTGGCCCGGTCGTACTTCCGCGACCCTTTCGCCTTGGTGGGCGTCACCTCCTCACCGTAGATTTCAAACAGCGTCTTGAGGGTGAGCGGTTCGGGCTCGGCGCCTGCGGCCACCGGCTCCGCGAGTCCGGCGGCGATCTCGTCGGCTTGCTTCTTGGCCCTGGCCCAGTCGCGGTGCCTCAGCGACCTGCGCAGCTTGCGTCCGCCTTCGCGCCACTCCACCTGCATGATGCCGGCTCTGGGATCGGGGAAGACCCGCACCCGGTTCCGGCCCCACTCGCCGGCGCTGTAACTGCGCCGGCCACGTTTCGTGCGTGCCATCATTCGATTCCTTTCTCGATGATGGACCGCACGATCTGCCGGTTGGAAAGCTCGCGGCGCGGGGCGTCCCGCGCCAGTGGCGGCGCGGGCGGCGGCGTCGCCTTCCGGGGCAGGTGGATGCGTGCGATCCTGGGCGCGTTGAGCCTTCCCGCGTTGGGGATCTTTCCGTCGCGCACGAGGCGGCCCAGATGTTCCCTTGAATAGCCGCTCTCGCGGGCGGCCGCGACGAGCGACAGCGTGGTTTCGTCGCGCTCGCGGATCGTGGTTTCGAGGTCGTCGGCACAACGGTCCAGCACGAGAGCCGCGGTCTCGCTCCCGTACCTGCGGAGCGCCTTGGCCTTCCCGCGCCAGTCGGAGGGCAGACCCTCGACGGATGCGGGCTTGGTCTTCCGTCTGGACTTCCGGGTCATTTCCAGTCTCCTTCGTCGTCCTGTCGCAGCGAGTCCGCGAGGCCGGCATCCCCTTCGCCGCGCCGCACGGACCGTTCGGCCAGGTCCACGCGGCGGCCGAGGTCGGCGAGTCCCGTGGTGCGGGCGACGGCGTAGATCGCGGCCGCGACGGCGGCGAGCGCGAGCACGGCCTGGAGCGCGAGCGCGACTCCGTGTTCCGCGAGGATCGCGGGCCAGTGGGGCGCGAGGTATTCGAGGCGGGATCCGCCGAGCAGGAGCGCCGACCCTGCGAGTGCGGCGGTGAGTCCGGCGCTGATCTTCCATGGCTGCATCGTGGTTCTTCCTTCCGAGTTCAGAGTTCGACCGAGGCGGGGTCGCGATCGGCCGGCCCCCTAAGCCAGGAGCCGTTGTCGCTCCCCAGACCGAGCCTGCGGAGCAGCCCCGCCGCGGCCGGTCCGTTGGCGTGCAGGGCGAACCCGGCGGCGGCCTTCGCGCGCAGTGCCGGTTCGCGGTAGTTGCCGGACGCGACCTCGATGTTGACGCGCCCGGTCCTCCCTTCGGCGTCCGCGTACTCGATCTGCGCGTCCGGGTAGAGCACCTTGTCCCGGTCGTCCAGTGGAAGTCCGAGTTCGTCGGCGATGCGGCGGCGTTCGGTATCGGCCTCTCGCCTGCCGTGCTTGAGCCGGACGGCCTCGCTCCCGCGCGCCACGACGCTCTTGAGTTCGGCGTCGAGCCGGACGCGCCTGACCGTGGCTCCCCGTTCCGCGAGGCGTTGCCGTTCCCTGCGGCAGGCGCGGTAGATGGCGGTGTCGTGTCCGGCCTCTTCGGGCCTTATGCGTGCGGTCCGGATCCGCTGCGCGGGGTCCATCCCGCGCCGGGCGGCCCTCTTCCGGGCCTTGGCCACACCCTTGCGGGTGAGCGAGAGGATCTTGAACGGATTGCCCTTCGGTCCGGTGGCCCGGTGT
>VYDD01000307.1 GCA_009843625.1 Gammaproteobacteria bacterium
GACTTACGTACAAATATAACGCCACTGAAATCGGCCTCTCAGGATGCCCTGTAGTAGCCGAAATCAGGTCGAGAGACCTTCGGGGGAGGCAGCCGCCTGCGAATGGCGTCAGCGAGCGCGCCAGCGCCTCTGATGGACCAGGGAAGATGGGGTCTCGGAGTTTGCCACATCGCGGCACCCGGATCCGTCAATGGCAGAATGGGACTCGCCCATGTGAATTCGGGACGCGGGGCAGGGCAGGCCGCCGACGCCTGGCCAACAACCCCGCCAATGGCATGAGCGACTACCCGTCAATAGCGGAATGGGACACGCGAATGTGAATTCGCGACGCCGCGCGGGAGGTCGCCCCCCTGACCGGACAACGGCCCAAAGGCCCATGCAACCGCCCGTCAATGGCGGAATGGGCCGGCCGAATGCGACGTCGGGACAACCGACTGCAACGCGGCTACGGCTCGTTGGATGCGGGATGCCCCTACGGCTCGTCGGACGCGAGCCGCGTGCGCTCGCGCAACAGCCGCTGATAGTCCGCTTCGCTCAGGTAGGTGATCCCCACCCAGGCGTGCGACATCTCGTCCACTCCGCGGGCGCCGAACAATACCCACTGATCCGGATCGGGATTGATGGGATTGTTGGCGGTATTGTCGAACTGCGAGTGGAAGAGGAGGATTGTGCCCTTGGGCAGCAGCGGCTGCACTTCGTCTTCGTAGATGTAGGCGATCTGCCAGTTGTGGTTGTACTGGTTCACGCGGCTGAGCATCTCGCGGCGACCATCGGGATAGATGGCCTCCATGGACATCGCGGTGCCCCGCATGTGCATGTGGGGCCGGAAACTCTGGAGGAGCGCCGGCTGGTCGAGTACGTACGCGTGCTCCAGGGTGAGGTAGCCGTGCGGCGGGATGATCAGGTCGCGGGCGCGCGGGCCCGTCCTGAAGGTGCCGTCGATGAGGTGGCGCTGTTCACCCGCGGATGACAGTTCGGGCTCGTAGCCTGGCGGATAGAGCCAGACGCCGGCCTCGACCACGTCTTCCGGCACCGGGGTGCCGATCGGGAAATAGTGGAGCCCCCAGGAAATCTGCGCCGGGCCGGGAAGCAGGAGCTTGCCCACCCCGTCGGGCAGCTTGTCCCAGCGCTTGCCGACGCCCATGCCTACCAACTCCATGCGGTAGCCGTCCTGCACGAAGCGCACGTGTCCGTGGTGCACGACCTTGACGCCCAGCGGATACGAGGGCTTGAACTCCGCCGCCCGGATCCAGCGGCGCTCGGCGAGCCCCTCGAACTCCACGGTGTGGTCCCACCACTGGTCCTGGCCGTTGGCGACGACCGTGAACGGCTCCGAGCGCACCACGAAGTCGGGCGGGCCCAACTCCGCCTCAAGCTCCCACTCGTACGCGGGAGGATACTCGATGGGCGATGGCATGTCGGAAGGGTCGCCCTCGGGCGCGCCCGCGTCGGCCCACTGCACGATGGTCGCGATCTCGTCGTCGCTGAGCGAGATGTCGTTTTCGTACTCCTGGATGCCGACCGTCTTGTCGAGGTGCCAGGGCGGCATGATGCGCTGTTCGACGCGGTAGCGGATGAGCGGCGCGAATGGGACCGTCTGCTCGTAGGTGAGGAGCGGCATGGGGCCGATGCCG
Organism: Gammaproteobacteria bacterium; assembly: GCA_009843625.1. GTDB lineage: Bacteria > Gemmatimonadota > Gemmatimonadetes > Longimicrobiales > Gaopeijiaceae > BD2-11. The sequence goes on from VYDD01000307.1 coordinate 1,635, forward strand.
TCCGGCCGGTGGCACTCCTGGCACGAGCGCTGGATGATCGGCGCGACGTCGCGCGACCAGGTGGGGGCGTCGTTGCCGGTCGACATGGCGACCTCGGCGCCTGCCGGGCCCGCGTCCGCATGCTGGGCGGCGGTCGGTGTGCCCCAGGCGAGCCCGAGGATCAGCGGAAGCGTCATCAGGCGGCTCATCGGCCCACCTCCACATGCAGATACCCGTTGGTCCAGCAACACTGGAATTCGAACTCCGGCACCCGGTTGTACGCAAGTACGCGCACCACGTAGCTGCCCGGCTCGCTGAAGGTCGCGACCGTGGAGACCGCAGCGCCACCCTCCGCGCTCCACGCCTCATGCGCGACCTCGGACTCGGGCTCGCCGAAGCTGACGCGGCCGGGCCCACGGTGCTTGAACCACTTCACGCGGATGGGGCGCTGGTCGTCGGGGAAGGTGCCGTCCCGGTGGGTCCACGCGATCAGGCGCACGGGTTCGCCCGCTGTGGCATTCGCGGGTCCCGCCGCCGTCATCCCGGCCGGGCCCTGAGACCCGGGACCATCGCGCTCCAGCCGCAACACCGGCGAGGAACTCTCCCGTCCCGGGAAAACCCATCCGTTGATCTGGTACTGTGTGCTCCGGATGCGTCCCGGAACCGAATACGTGCGCCCTTCGTGGCGCAGGCTCCAGACCACCTCGCCGTCGCCGAAGTCGGACGGGATGTTCACCGTGAAGACCCCCCAGTGGCGGCGGTCGCCCTCGGGAACGGGGAGAAAGTGGGTGGGCTGGACGCCATCATAGATGGCGGGCTCGATGAAGTTGTCCGGGCCCTGGGGAATCTCCAGCACCTCCTCGGTGTTCACGTTGAAGTAGCCGAAGGAGAGGGCGTAGGAGCCGTCCGGCATCGGGTACCAGCCCTCGAAGATGGGGATCACCGGCCCGCCCGAGGGGCGCAGGAAGTCGAGGTTGAACTGGGTCCCGCCCGGCTCTGCGACACGCTGCTGGGACGCGCGCGGGAGCTGGGCTTCGAGGGGCGGGGAGAAGAAGACGGGCACCGCGAGCACGGCGCCCAGGGCAAGGGCGTGTGCTCGAGCCTGCGTCCATCGCCCCAAACCGGGCGCACGAGGAGCCAGGACGACCATCCTCAGGGCTCGCTCAGCTTGAAGACGTAGAGCGCATTGTGGCCCTCCGGACTCACCAGCTCCGGGGTCAGGAAGGTGGGGATGCGCCAGGGGCTGCCCCCGCCGCGCGCGGTCGCCACCGCGACGTACTGCACGCCATCGACCTCGTAGGAAATCGGATAGCCCATCACCGAGGTGCCCAGGCGGCTCCTCCAGCGCACCTCGCCGGTGCGTACGTCGTAGGCGCGGATCCAGCGGTCGAAGTCGCCAACGAAGACAAGACCGCCCGCAGTGGTCAGCGCCGCGGTCAGGAAGGGCGAGCGCTGCTCGATGCTCCACACCTCGTCGAGGGTGGCCACGTCGTAGGCGTCCAGCTTGCCGAAGTAGCCGTCGGTGCCGGGCAGCTCCATCCAGGCGCGATCGCCCTGGTTGCCCCCGGAACCGGGCTCGAGCACCGTCTCCCGGCCCGCGATCTCCATGCAGCTCTGGCTCAGCGGAGTGACGAGGAGGCCGGACTCCGGATCATATCCGCTCGCGGGCCAGTTGTGACCGCCGGCGGTGGAGGGACAGACCGAGAGCCACTCGCCGACTTTGGCGTTGGCAATATCATCCCTATATTGGACGGCCCCTGTCTCATAATCGACATCCAATATATTCTGATATACGGTCTCCCTGAGGCCCAGGAAAGTGCCGTCCCGCCGGTCCAGTTTCCAGAGGATGCCGTGCTTGCCGATTGAGATCACTGTAGGTTCGCCATTCACGTCCAGCAGCACGCGCTCGAGCGCCTCGTCCATGTCCAGCGATTCTCCGGGGACGTGAATGTAGTACCAGGCGATGCTGCCGTCCTCGACGCGGAGCGCGAGCGTGGAGTTGGCGTAGGCGGTGGAGTCGGCGGTGGTGAGGCCCCGGCTCGCGGCCACCCAGGGTTTCGCTTGCGCAGTACCGAAATAGACCAGTCCGAGTTCGGGATCCCAGCTGCCGGTCATCCAGACATCGGCGCCGCCGCGCAGGCCGAAGGAGAGGTCGCCCCAGGTGTCGCCGCCGGGCTCGCCGGGACGGGCCACGGTGTAGGTGCGCCACAACTCGCGCCCGGTGCGGGCGTCGTGGGCGGTAATGAAGCAGCTCTCTTCATGGAAGCGCCCGCAGCCGTTGATGCCGTTGATGACCCTGCCGTCGGCGACGATGGGGCCGGTGCTGTTCGAGTAGCCCTTCTCCGGGTCGGCGATGCGGGTCTCCCAGCGGACGGTTCCGGTGGCGGCGTCGAGCGCCACCATGTGGGCGTCGGCGGTGGCCACGAAGACCATGTCCTCCCATATGGCGAGGGTGCGCAGCTGCCCGCGCGGGCCGCCCGCGAAACGCCGCCGGTATTCCCACAGCGGGGTGCCGTCGGCCGCATCCAGCGCCTGCACGACGTTGCCGGGATTACTGAGGAAGAGGACGCCGTCGCGCACCAGCGGCGCCTGCTGGCTGCGCCCGTTCTCCATCCCCCACGACCACGCGAGCTGCAGGCGGTGGACGTTCGAGGCGTCGACCTGGGTGAGCGGACTGTATCCCCATGAACCCGGATTGCCGCGCCAGTGCAGCCAGTCGGCCGCGGGGGGGTCGGCCAGGTCGGCGTCGGAGGCGGGGGCCGCGGCGGCCGGGCGCCAGGTGCGGGTCACGCCGGTCGGGGTTTCGGTGACATCGCCGACCCCGCCCGGTGGCGGCC
>VYDD01000385.1 GCA_009843625.1 Gammaproteobacteria bacterium
GGCGCATACTCGGTGTCGTCCTCCTCGGTGATGCGCCGGCGGGGCTCCGCCATGACCTCCACCACGATCCTGCGGTTGGCGGCATCCGACTCGAGCACCTTGAGGTCGACCTCGTCCCCGGGGCCGTAGTAGTCCTCGAGCGACTGGTTATCCCGCACACGACTGTGCGAGATGGGGACGAAAGCCTCCACGTTTTCGCCCAGGTCGACCACGACCCCCTTCTCCTGAACCCGCACAACACGGCCTTCGCACTCCACGCCCGGTGCAAAGCGCTCCGAGAGCCAGGGCCAGGGATCGTCGAGAACCTGCTTGATCCCGAGCGAGATGCGCTTGTTCTCGCCATCCACATCGAGAACCATCACTTCCAGTTCCTGGCCCTTGTTCACGATCTCCGAAGGATGCTCCACGCGCTTGGTCCAGCTCATGTCCGACACGTGCACCAGCCCGTCGATGCCCGGCTCGATCTCGACGAAGGCGCCGAACGAAGTCAGGTTGCGCACCTTGCCCTGCAGCCGCGTCCCGGTGGGATACTTGAGCGGGAGGGCCAGCCAGGGATCCTCCTCGATCTGCTTCATGCCCAGCGAGATCTTCTCGGCCGCCGGATCCACCTTCAGCACCACCGCCTCGATCTCGTCCGCGATGGAGACCAGCTTCGAGGGATGGCGGATGTTGCGCGTCCACGACATCTCCGAGATGTGGACGAGCCCTTCGACGCCCTTCTCCAGCTCGACGAAAGCGCCGTAGTTCGTGATCGACACCACCTTGCCGTGTACGCGCACGCCGACCGGGTATTTGAGGTCGATGTCGGTCCACGGATAGGGAAGCAACTGCTTGAGCCCGAGCGAGATCCTCTCCCGCTTCCAGTCGATGTCGAGGACCTTGACGTCGAGCTCCTGGCCGATGCTCACCATGTCGGAGGGGTGTCCCACCCGTCCCCACGACATGTCCGTGATGTGCAGGAGCCCGTCCAGCCCACCGAGGTCGATGAAGGCGCCGAAATCGGTGATGTTCTTGATGATGCCGGCCCGCACCTGGCCCACCAGCAGTTCCTTCACCAGGGTCTCGCGCTTCTTGCCGCGCTCGGCCTCCAGGATCACGCGCCGCGATACCACGATGTTGCGGCGCCTCTTGTTCAGCTTGATGATCTTGAAGTCGTAGACGTCGCCAACCAGGTCCTCGATGTTGGGCACCCGGCGGAGGGCGATCTGCGAGCCCGGCAGGAAGGCGTCCACGCCCATGAGGTCCACGGTCATGCCGCCCTTGATCTTGCGCACCAGCGTGCCCTCGATCGGCGAACCGCTCTCGTAGGCTTCGCGGATCTTCTCCCAGACCCGAAGGAAATCGGCCTTCTTCTTCGACAGGACCACCACCCCGTCGTCGTCCTCGAGGCTCTCGAGGAGGACCTCGACCTCGTATCCGGGCGAAAGGGCTTCGTTGTCCCGGAACTCCTCCCGCGGGACCGCGCCCTCGCTCTTGAAGCCGAATTCCAGGATGACGGTGGCATCCGTCACCCGCACCACCTTGGCCCGTACGATCTCTCCCTCGCGCACCTCCTGGATGCCGGACTGGAAATCCTGGAGCATCGTGCCGAAGTCGTCGCGCGACATGGCCGGATCGTCTTCGCCCCTGGGGTCGTCCGAGAGGCCGAACCCGGTGTCGCCACGCGGATCGGCGAAGAGCTCGTCCGGGGCGTCGAACGCCGCGAAGTCCCCGAAGGCCTGGCTCGGGGACGGATCGACGCGGGCGGTATCGTCGGAATCTCCACCCTCATTGGAATCGGTTCCCTGAGAATCGCGGGAGGGGAGGGCGGAGGAGGGTACGGATTCCGGTGAAGGGGAGTGAGTGCCTTCTGTCTGGTCGGTCATTGGTTGTCGTCCCTGGCGCACCCCTTGGGGGGAGCGCCGTTTCTGGCCGGTCCCGTATGTCGCGGGCCGGGTTCAGGGTTTGAGAGATGTCGGAGGAGGGAAGAAACCGGCCGGCCGGGCTTCCGGGTTCGCCGGAGGCCGGGATCGGCACTGCGTTCCTCCAGCAGAGGTACGGGCAAACGGCTATTTTTCAGCACGTTAAGGTATGCGTCGCCGGTCAGTGCGTCAATCATTCCGCGGAAGTGGGAATCCTCGCGTGCCGGTGGCCGACCCGACCGCGCACCACACCGAGGATTGCGTCAACCTGCTCGTCGAACGAGAGGCGGGTTCCGTCGACTTCGAACGCGTCGGCCGCCTTCTTCAGCGGGGCGATCCCGCGGGTGGCGTCGATGCGGTCGCGGGCGCGCAGGCGGGCCGCCTCCGCCGCCACCGCACCGTCCGAGTCCGGATCGCGCCCCTTGTCCCGCAGGCGGCGGCGGGCGCGTTCGGTGACATCGGCGACCAGGAAGATCTTCGCCTCCGCATCCGGGAACACTACCGTGCCCAGGTCGCGCCCGTCGCCCACCAGCGACCCCTCCTTCCCCGCCTGCCGCTGGCGGTCGAGCAGCCACCCGCGCACCGCGGGCAGCCGCGCGACGGCGGAAACGTGCGCGTCGACTTCGGGGCTCCTCAGTTCGGTGGTCAGGGCGCGCGCGCCGAGCATCATCCTAAATGCGGATCCGGCGGCCACCATCCGCACGGGATGAGCGTTCAGGTCCGACTCCGTCAGGGCGGGCCATGAGTCCGGCGGCCGGCCCGACTCGAGCAGGGCGCAGGTGAGGGCCCGGTAGAGCGCGCCCGAGTCCAGGTGGCGGAAGCCCAGCCGGCGCGCCACCTCGCGGGCGGTGGTGGACTTGCCGGAACCGGCCGGGCCGTCGATGACGATCACCGGTCCCCGCCCGCGCCCACGGAGGGGTCGCGCCGGCTCCAGGTCTTTCTCGCTCGCATCCGGGACGGAGGGTCGTCCGGCCGGCCTGGAAGCCCGGTCGAGCATCTCCCAGAAGCCGGGGTAGCTGACGCCCACGGCCGCCGGCGCGTCAACGGTGATGGCGTTTCCGGCGAGCGCGCCGAGCACGCCGAAAGCCATCGCGATGCGGTGGTCGCCGCGCGCCTCGACGGCACCGGACAGGGGGCGGCCGGTCCCTTCGATCACCAGGCCGTCGGGAAGCTCCTCCACCTCCACGCCCAGGTTCGACAGGTTGGCCGCCAGCGCGCCCAGCCGGTCGGATTCCTTGACCCGCAGCTCCTCCGCGCCGGTGATGCGCGTGGTGCCCCGGGCGCGGGCGGCGAGCACCGCCAGGACGGGCACCTCGTCGATAAGCCCCGGGATCTCCTGGCGCTCCACCTGGGTGCCGGTCAGGTCGGACGCGTGGATGATCAGGTCCCCGGCAGGCTCGCCGCCTTCCGGCGCGGATCCGATCTCCACCTCGATGCGTGCGTTCATCCTCTGCAGTACGGGAAGGAGTCCGGTGCGTGTCGGGTTGAGCCCGATACCGCGGAGCACGATCCCTTCGCCGGCCCCACCCAGCAGGGCGAGCGCGAGCGGAAAGGCCGCGGACGAGAAATCGCCCGGCACGACTACGTCCAGAGGATCGAGGGCGGCCGGCGCGGCGGTCAGGCGCACCCGGTTGGCGCCGCGCTCCGGGGAACTGGTCAGCGCACACCCCGCGGCTGCCAGCATGCGCTCGGTGTGGTCGCGCGAAAAGCCCGGCTCGAGGAGCCGCACAGGCACGCTGCCGGTCACCCCGGCGAGCAGGAGCGCGCTCTTGAGCTGCGCGCTGGCCACGGGGAGGCGGTAGTCGAGGGCGTGCAGGGGGCCGCCGGCAATGCGAAGCGGGAGTCTGCCGGGAGCGGCAAGCGGTTCGAAGCGCGCGCCCATCCGCGACAACGGATCGGTCACCCGCCGCATGGGCCGGCGCCGCAGGGACTCGTCGCCGGTGAGGGTGGCCTCGAGTTCCTGTCCCGCCAGGACGCCCAGCATCAGCCGCGCGGTGGTGCCGCTGTTGGCGCAGTCGAGGATCCGGCCCGGGGCGCGCAGGCCGCGCACGCCCACCCCGGTGATGCGCAGCTCCCCGACGGGCACCAGGGGTGGGACGCGCACGCCCAGTTCCCGGAGGATGGAGGCGGTCGCCTGGGGATCCTCTCCGGTAAGGATGCCGCGAATGCGGCTCTCTCCGGCCGCCAGCGCGGCCAGCAGCAGCGCCCGGTGGGAGATGGACTTGTCGCCGGGCACCCTCAGTTCGGTCCTCACCGCGAGGTCTCGCTCATTTCGCCGCGCCAGGAACGAGTGGAGCTCATCCAGTCTTCAATTGCCTCCAGATCGCGGCGGTCGAGGGCGTCCGCGAACTCCCGCGCCACCCGCGAGAGGTCCCGAAGCGCGTCCCCGGCTTCGCTGCGCGCCAGCAGCGGAAGCCACATTTCCGGCGAACTGCCCGCGAGGCGCACCATGTCGGCGCCGCCGGTGCCCAGGTCGGAAGGAGCGTGACCGGATTCCTCCAGAACGCGCGCAAGAGCGTTGGAGACCAGTTGGGGAAGGTGGCTGCAC
>VYDD01000432.1:0-2373 GCA_009843625.1 Gammaproteobacteria bacterium
GTCCGTCCCTGTCGTCCTGCGCGACGCCGGCGAGGAGGCGATCGGCTTCCCGTCCTTCGCCCTGTCCCGAGAGGTTGAGCACGTCGTCCACGGTGTAGGAGGGCGTGGGAGGACGGAAGCTCCCGGCGTGCTTGACCAACTGGTGCGCGAAGGGCAGGAAGATGGGCTGCAGGACCATGTCGTTCCAGTAGTTGTCGAGCATCGACGTCCACAGCAGCACACGGCCCTCGCCCACCTGCCGTTCCGCCAGCGCCACCGCGCCGTTGTCGAAGCGGGCCAGCACGCCCTCCGCCCCCGCGAGCTCCACGTTGCGGTAGCGGAAGAAGTTGGCGTCGGTGAGGTCGCCGCTGCGGGGCGCGGCGAAGAGGGCGAAGACGGGGTGGGTGTAGTCGATGCGGCCCAGCGTGCCGCCGCGGCCCTCGCGCCACTCCGGTTCCATCACCGGCCCCACCGGACCGGGGAGGAGGTCGGGCCCGTCGGCGGGCCAGCTGCTCCGTTCGCCCAGAATGACCACCAGGCCGCCGCCGTCTTCCACGAATTCGCGCAGGAGCGCCCCCACCGCCCCCCGCGGCGGCCGCGAGCCGTTGAGGATCACCACCGACCGGCCGGCCAGGTCGCCCGCGGTCATCGCACCCACGGTCGTGGCATCGACGTCGAATGCGGGATCGGTGCCGATGGCCAGCGCCTGGTCGAGGTACAGGCTCGGGTCCCTCGGCTCGCCGCCGTCCTCCACCACCAGCACCGAGAACCCCTCGCCCGGCGACAGCACGAAGTGGGCGACGTCGTTGGCGGGCAGGCCGTCGGCCGGGACCCGCACCGACCCGCGCGTGAACGGTTCGCTCAGGGTGAACGCCGGCAGCGTGACCAGCGCGGTGCCGTTGGGCCCGAGCGTTGCCGCCGACGAACCGACGGGTCTGCCGTCCAGCTCCAGGACCACCTCCATCTCCTCGACCTCGCGATCCCCGGAGTTGACGAGGCGGGCCAGGGTCTCGACCCTCTCCAGCCCGTCGCGGTAGCTTCGCTGGAAGAGGAGCTGGCCGACGGCCAGGTCGCCCTCGTACGGTCCGGTTACCACCACCGGGTCCACGGTGGTCCCGGGAGGGAGGCGCGCCCCTTCGTCGCCGTCCCATCCCTCGCGCTGGAAGTCGGAGATCACCACGGCGTGCCGGCCCGGGAGGTTCGACTGCTCCAGCACGGTGCGCGCGAGGTCGAGCGCGGGGCCGAAGCGGGTGGCGCCGGAGCCCGGCTCGGCCGTATCCAGGGCGGCGAAGAGCACCGTGCGGTCGGTGGTCGAGCGAACCGCCAGGGTGGCGCCGGCCGAGAAGAACACCAGCGAGGCGCGGTCCTCCGGGCCCAGTTGGCGGACCGCCGCGCGGGCGCCGGCAAGGGCGTCTGCCCACCGGTCGCCGTAGTCCATGCTGTACGAACGATCGACGAGGATCACCACCTCGCGCGCCACCGGCGCTCCCCCCAGGGCGACATCGTCGCGGTCCATGAACGGGCGCGCGAATGCGGCGATGAGCAAACTCAGCGCCGCGAGCCGCATCAGCAGCAACAGCCAGTGGCGAATCTTCTGGCGCCGCGTCGACTTGTAGGGAACCCGCGCGAGGAACATCAGCGAGGGAAACTCGACCACCTCCTTGCGGTCCTTCTGCACCAGGTGTACGAGCACCGGCCACACCAGGAAGCCGAGACCCAGGAGGAACAGGGGCGCGAGGAAGGCGAGGGCACTCATCGGACTCGGGTCAGCCTCTGGCGTGCGGACAGGTAGCTGAAGAGGGCGTAGTCGAGGGGCGTCCCCGTGTTGAAGAGCGCGTAGTCGATACGGTGTTCGACGAAACGTCGCGACAGCGTCTCGGTGTGGTCGCGGATGAGTTCGCGGTACCCCTCCCGGAGCCGCCCCGGCACCACGGGCAGGCGCGCCTCGGACTCGAGGTCCTGGAAGCTTGCCGGCCTCTCAAAGGGAAAGTCGAGCTCGGCGGGATCCAGAAGATGGAAGACGATGACGTCGTGGCCGGCGTAGCGCAGATCCTTCACCGCGTCCACCACCGCCTGGGGCTCCTCGTAGAAATCCGAGATCACCACCATGATGCCCCGCCGCCCGATGCGGCCGGTAAGCTCGAAGAGCGGTTCGGCCAGGGTGCCGGCGCCCCCGGCCTCGATGCGGTCGATGGCGTGTAGCACGAGGTCGAGGTGACCGGCCGCCGGCGGGATGTAGTCCACGATCTCCCCGGCGATGGTGAGGAGGCCCACCCGGTCCCTCTGCTGCCTGGAGAAGTACGTCAGGCACGCCGCCAGGTAACGCCCGTAGTCCAGCTTGGAGATGCCGTCCTGCTGGAAGGTCATGGAGCGGGAGATGTCGAGGACGACGAG
>VYDD01000432.1:2383-4424 GCA_009843625.1 Gammaproteobacteria bacterium
TCGAATCCGCATCGTAGTGCTTCAGGTAGAAGCGGTCGCTGCGCGCGAAAAGGCGCCAGTCGATTCTGCGTATGTCGTCGCCGGGCATGTACTGGCGGTGCTCGGCGAAGTCGACCGAGAGCCCCAGGAAGGGGGCCCGGTGCAGCCCGCTGATGAAGCCGTCCACCACCGTGCGCGCCAGCAGCTCGAGGTTGTGGATGCGCCCGAGGACCTGCGGGTCGATGAACCCGGTCCCCGGACCGGTCGGGCGGACGGCGGTGCGCGCCATGCTACATCCCGGAAGAAGGCGTGGGGACCTGGGTGATCAGCTCGTCGATGATCTCGTCGGTGGTGATCCCTTCCGACTCCGCGTGGAAGTTGGTGAGCACGCGGTGCCGGAGCACCGGCTTCGACAGGGCGCGGATGTCGTCGAAGCTCACGTGGTAGCGTCCGCGGGTGAGCGCCCGCGCCTTCCCGGCCAGGATGAGGTTCTGCGCGCCGCGCACGCTGGCGCCGAAGGAGACCCACTTGCCGATCACTTCCGGGCTGTCGCCGTTCGGGCTGGGGCGGCTGGTACGTCCGAGCTGCACCGCGTAGCGCAGCACCGCGTCGGACACGGGAACCTTGCGCACCAGCTGCTGGAAGCGGATCAGGTCCTCGCCGGTGACGGCGTGCGAGAACTCGATGTCCTGCAGCGACGTCGTCTCGCGCACGACCTCCAGTTCATCGTCCTCCGGCAGGTGCTCCATGATGATGTGTAACAGGAAGCGGTCGAGCTGCGCCTCCGGCAGCGGGTAGGTCCCCTCCAGCTCGATGGGGTTCTGGGTGGCGAAGACGAAGAAGGGCGGATCCAGGTCGTAGGTGCGTCCCTGGATGGTCACGCGGTGTTCCTGCATCGCCTCCAGCAGCGCCGACTGGGTCTTCGGCGGAGTCCGGTTGATTTCGTCGGCGAGCAGGATGTTGGTGAACACGGGGCCGGGAGCGAACACCATGGTGCGCCTCCCGGTCTTGGGGTCCTCCTGGATGATGTCGGTTCCGGTGATGTCCGAGGGCATCAGGTCGGGGGTGAACTGGATGCGCGCGAAGTTCAGGTCCAGCACCTGGGCCATGGTGTGCACGAGCAGCGTCTTCGCCAGCCCGGGCACCCCCACGATCAGGCTGTTGCCGCCCACGAACAGGGTGAGCAGGACCTGCTCGATGACTTCGTCCTGCCCGATGATGACCTTGCGCAGCTCGCTGAGGATCTGGTCGCGGCCGGCGGTCATGCGCGCGGCCAGCGCGACGTCGTCCGTGTCTTCGAGGGACGGAAGGGCGTCGGCGCCGCCCGGTGCGGGTTTCTTGATGAAGGCCACTCTGGTTTCTCCGGGAGCCCCCGAGGGGGAAGGGATGGGATGGAACGGAGGTCAGTGCGTCATCGCGTAGATGATGTAATTGACACCGAACTTGTACGCTTCGTTGGTCAGATCTATGGGGAGCCATCCGGAGTCGGAAAACTCCCAGTAGTCTCCCAGGTCGTTGTTGTAGTTGGCGACCACCATCAGCCGCTTCGCGGGATCGTTGTCTTCGAAGATGCCATGGTACTCTGGCCAGCCGCCTCTGTAGGGAGGCGCCAGCGCCTCGGGATCGGAGATCTCGAAGAACGAGTCGAAGACGGTCGGCAGGGGGTCCAGATCGGGGAGGTCGTAAAACACCCCTTCGGGAAGCACCCGCATCATCTGGGCCTCGAAGTTGGCCCAGTCGCGCGGGCCACCGAAGTCGTCGAAGATCACGAAGCCGCCCTTGAGGAGATAGCTCCTGAGCCCCTCCTTTTCCGCCTCGTCCATCTGCCAGAAGCCGGGCTCGGAGACGTAGGCCAGCGGGTAGCTGTGGAGCTCAGGGTCGTCGAAGGTGAGGATGTTGCTGCCGCCCTCGTAGGTGTTCAGGAGGGTGGTCGCGGTCAGGATCCTGGCCAGGTTGCGCTCGGCCCTCGGGTAGTCGTGCGCCCAGGGCGGCTGACCCCAGCCCCGGCGGCCGCCCGGCAGGAAGCTGCGAGGCATCCCCCGCCCGCCGGACACGTCGGTGC
>VYDD01000056.1:0-2148 GCA_009843625.1 Gammaproteobacteria bacterium
GGCGCAACAACGGCCGGATCATGGGAGGCGCGACATCCGGGCGGGGCGGGTCATGGGAGGCGCGACATCCGGGCGGAGCGGGTCATGCCTGCGCCGATCCGAGCATCAGGCGGCCCATCCCCGCCGGGTTGCGCTCCTCTTCCGGCACGGCGATCAGCCGGCCGCGCACGAGCACGAAGACCCGGTCGGCCAGGTCGAGCACCTCATCCAGATCGGTGGAGAAGAGCACGATGCCCGGCGGCGCACGCGCGGGCCGACCACCTGCCCTACCGCCTTCCTCCACCCCCGAACCGCCTCCCTTCAGCTCCACCAGCTTGTCGCGGAGGAAGGCGGCCGCTGCGATGTCGAGCCCGCGCATCGGGTTCTCCGCCACCAGCAGGTCGGGGGCGCGCGCCAGTTCGCGGCCCACCAGCAGCTTCTGCCGGTTGCCCCCCGACAGCGACTGCGCCGCCGCCCGCAACCCCGGGGCCCGCACATCGAACCCGGTCACGATCTCGCGCGCGGTGCGCCGCATGGCCGCCCAGTCGATGAGCGGACCGCGACGGTGGGCGTCGTCGTCGTGGAAGGCCAGCGCGGTATTCTCGGCCAGGTCGAAGCCGGGGACCAGCCCGCCCGCGCCCCGGTCCTGGGGGATCAGGCTGACGGTGGCCGGCAGGTCCGCACTGCCGGCCACCGGGCGCTGCCTCCCCGACAGCACCAGAGCGAGTTCGCGCTGGCCGTTGCCCTCCACCCCGCCGATGCCCACGATCTCGCCCCGGTGCACCTCCAGGGTGACGTCCCGCACCGCCGTGCGGCCGTCCTCGCCCAACGCTCCCACCGCCTTCAGGCGCGCAACCCGCTCACCCCTTTCGACGCGGACCGGCCGGGCCGCCGGGGTGGTCTCCCGGCCGATCATCGCCCGCGCCAGCCCGGGCGCATCCACCGATTCGCGCCCTTCCGCCAGGACGGTCTGCCCGCGCCGGAGCACGGTCACCCGGTCGGCCACCCGCAGGATCTCGTCCAGCTTGTGCCCGATCAGCAGGACCGTGCGTCCCTCCTCCACCAGCGAGCGCAGCACGCCGAACAGCCAGTCCACCTCCTGCGGCCCCAGCACCGTCGTCGGCTCGTCCAGCACCAGCACTCGCGGATCCCGGTAGAGCGCCTTCAGGATCTCCACCCGCTGTTTCGCGCCCACCGACAGACCGGCCACGGCAGCCCCGGGGTCCACCGGCAGCCCCGTGACCCGCTCCAGTTCCGCGAGCCGGGCGTGCACGCGCTCGAGCGCCAGCCGGAGCCCGCTGCCCTCCCGCGTCCCCAGCGCCACGTTCTCGGCAACCGTCAGGCTGGGCACCAGGGTGAAATGCTGATGCACCATCCCGATCCCGGCCGCGGCCGCCGCGCGCGCACCGCCCGGCCGCAACGGGCGACCCTCCACCAGCACTTCGCCCTCGTCCGGACGGAGCACACCGCACAGCACCCGCATGAGCGTCGTCTTGCCGGCGCCGTTCTCTCCCAGCAGCGCATGGACCTCCCCGGGCCGGGCGCGGAGACTCGCGTCGGCGAGCGCCTCGACGGGTCCGAAGCGCTTGCTCACCGACCGCATCTCGACGGCGGCGCCCCCCATGGGCTTCAAGGGCCTCCGGGTTCCTCCTCCAGGAACTCGATTCGGGGCACCTCGAGCATGCCCTCCCGGATGGCCACCCTCGCCTCGTCGATGCGTGCGAGCAGATCGGCGGGGATGCGGTCGAGCGCTTCCGGGTTGACGATGAAGTCCACAACCCCCTCGCCGAGGCTGAGATCGAGCGCCCCCGGCGGGAGCGTCCCCGCCGTGAACCGGCTCGCCACGTCCAGGAAGGCCCTGGGGATGTCGATGGCGGCGCTTCCCGCGATGACCTCGGGGGCCACGTCGTTCTGATCCCGGTTCATCCCGATGGCCCACACCGGGTTCTCGCCCGCGTTCGCCTCCCGAACCGCCTGAAACACGCCGAAGCTGGCCGCGTCGGTGTTGTGCACCAGGACATCGGCGCCCCGGTTCAGCTGCGCGGTCGCCGCCTCCCTCGCAGCCGCCACATCGTCCCAGCTGCCGATGAACGCTTCCAGCACTTCGATGTCCGGGTCGATGGCGCGCGCCCCCGCCTCGAAGGCACGGAAGGTCCCCTGGGCGGGCGG
>VYDD01000056.1:2158-4421 GCA_009843625.1 Gammaproteobacteria bacterium
GAATGGCCACGCCCCCGACCATCCCCACCACCCGTGACCGGGTGAGGCCTCCCGCCATCATCCCGGCGAGATAGCTGCCCTCCTCCAGGCGAAAGATCAGCGAGCGCACGTTGTCCGAAATGCGTCCCCCGCTGGAGACGACGATGGTCATGTCCGGGAACCCCTCCCCGGCGCGTAGCGCCGCGTCCTGGTACTCGAAGCCGTGGGCGAACACCAGGTCGTAGCCCGACGACCCGTACGAGAAGAACGCCTCGTCGAACTCTGCGGGCGAACGCGTCTGCTGATGGCTGACCTGCGCCCCGAGCGACTCCTCGATCAGCAGCAGGCCTTCGTACGCCCCCGCGTACCATCCGGCGTCGCTCACCGGCCCGGACGTCAGCAGCGCGACGCGCAAGGCGTCGCCCGGGGAGTCGTTCTCTCCTCCCGCGCAACCGATGACCAACCCGCCCAGGAAACACGCCGCAGCGAGCGCTGGAAGCGAACGCCGAACCCTTGAATGGCTCATGAGTATCTCCCTGTTCCGGACGCCGGGACCTCTCAGCCGGAGCGGGAGCTTCCCCGCTCGAGGCAGCCTGTCATGACTGGCGCACCGCCTTGTCCCGCGCGCAATATAGAGCCGTCCTGCGGCAACTTCGACCCGACCCCTCGTCCCGATGACAGGGACGACCAGCCCCGAGCAGACGCCATGTCACAGCAGCGAGACCACTGGAGCTCCAACGCAGGCCTCGTGCTTGCCGCCACAGGCAGCGCGATCGGCCTCGGCAACCTGTGGAAGTTCCCGTTCATCACCTGGGAGAACAACGGCGGGGCCTTCGTCCTCGTGTACCTGATTTGTATCGCCGCGGTCGGCCTGCCGATCATGCTGGCCGAGCTGCTGATCGGGCGGCGCAGCCAGAAGAGCGCGGTGGGCGCGCTGAAGGAAGCGGTGACGTCGAAGTGGCCCGGCGGACGCAAGCTCGGGGCACTGGTAGGAGGCTGGGGCGTGCTGGCCGGCTTCATCCTGCTCAGCTACTACACGGTCATCGCCGGGTGGTCGCTCTATTACTTCACGCAGACGGTCGGGTGGACCCTCGGCGGCTACCCGGCCGACATGTCGGCCGGGGACCTCTTCAACTCGCAGGCGCTCAACACCGGCCTGCAGTTGCTGCTCTCCCTGGGGTTCAGCCTCGGAACCATCGCAGTGGTCTATTTCGGCGTGAGCAAGGGGATCGAGCGGATCGCGCGGATCTTCCTGCCCATCCTGTTCGGCATCCTGCTCCTCATGTTGGTGAGCGCACTGGGCATGAGCGGAGCGGGCGAGGCGCTCAACCACATCTTTCGGCCCAACTTCGCGGAGCTGGAGAGGGGGGCGATCCTCGAGGCGCTCGGCCACTCATTCTTCACTCTTTCGCTCGGAATGGGCGCGATGATCACCTACGGGTCGTACATCTCGCGGAAGCACTCGGTCGTGAAGGCGTCCGGCGCGATCGTGGCGCTCGACACGCTGATCGCCCTGGTCGCAACCGTGGTCATGTTCTCGGTGATCTTCTCGGTGGCCGGGATGCGCGACGAGGTAGGCGGCTCGACGGTCGGGATGCTCTTCATCTCGCTGCCCCAGCTCTTCTACAGCGAGGTTCCCTTTGGCGTGGTGCTCGGTCCACTCTTCTATGTTCTGGTGGCGCTGGCCGCGCTCACCTCGACCATCTCGCTGCTGGAAGTGGTTTCGGCGTACCTGATCGACGAGCGGCGCCTGACTCGCCATAAGGCCACGATCAGCGCTGGGGCGGCCATCTTCGCGTTCACCACTCTCGCCGTGCTATCGATCCCCGGCCTCCTGGGTGTCGAGGGCGGAGGGCTTCTCTCGACCATGAGCGTCCCGTTCTTTGGCGGCGGGAAGGTGGGGTGGTTCGCCAACGCCGACCATTTCGTGTCGAACTGGATGCTGCCAACAGGCGGGTTCTTTATCACGCTGGCGGCGGGATGGTTCATGACCCGCGAGGCGACCCGAGGCGAGCTCGAGGACGGCACCCAACCGCGCTGGTTCCACTACGGCGCGTGGCGCTTCTTCATCCGCTTCGTGGCGCCCATCGCCGTGGCCGCGATCATCATCGCCGTGCTCTTCGGCGTCGACTTCAGCTGAGGCGCGGATGGCCGGGGACCTCCTCACCCGCCCGACGCCCAAGCGACCCGACACCCTCGACGTGCGCGGACGCGTGCTGTACCTGGCCGACGACACCGCCCTCGTGCGCGCCCAGCTCTACGAAGGACTGGACCTCGAACTGAG
>VYDD01000050.1 GCA_009843625.1 Gammaproteobacteria bacterium
GGACCGCGGCCAGCACCGCCGCCACAACCACGTGCCCCCTCAGGGCCATACCTCCCGCAGCACCCGCATGGTGTTGCCCCCCATCACCTTGCCGATGTCCTCGTCGGAATAGCCCTCCCGCACCAGCCAGCGCAGGATGTTGTGCGACGCCTCCGTGGGATTCTCCACCCCCTTCACGTACTCGACCTCGTCGAAGGGTGGGTTCTTCTTCGGGCCCTCGCGAGCCGCCGCCGAGCGCGACTCCTTGATCGACAGGTTGGCCGCGTAGACGTGGTGCAGCCCCACGTGGTCCCCGTAGACGGAATCCGGGCCGAAACTCACGTGGTCGATGCCCACGAGCGCCTTCACGTACTCGAAGTGCTCCATGAAGGCCTCGATCCCGTGCACCGTGTTGTTGCGCGTGAGGGTGGTGTGCGGCGCGGCTTCGATCCCGATCACGCCGCCCCCGGCCGCGCACGCCTCGAGCACGTCGTCGGGCGCCAGCCGGTTCGACTCCCAAAGCGCCCGCGCGCCGATGTGCGAGAGCACGATGGGATGCTCGCTCCACTCGATGGTGTCCAGCGTCGTCCGGTCGCCGCAGTGCGAGCAGTCGATCAGCATCCCCAGCTTGTTCATGCGGGCGACCGCGCGCCGCCCGAACATCGTCAGTCCCCCGTCGCCGGGCTCCTTCAGCCCCGACCCCAGCGCGTTGGCCTCGCTGTAGGTGATCCCGAGCGCACGCACCCCGAACCCGAAAAGCAGGTCGATGCGGTCGAGTTCGTTCTCGATCATGGCCGCGCCTTCCATCGACGCGATCCACCCGACCTTCCCCTGCTGGTGCGCCCGCAGGATGTCGCCCACCCCCAGGCAGTGGATGAGGAAGTCCTGGTGCGCCAGGTCGCACAGCCGCATACCGAAGTCGTGGAGCACGTCGTTCCACTTCCACCCCCCGTGCGACAGGATGGTGCAGATGCCGTCGAGCAGGTTGTCGAAGACGGCATCCCAGCACGAGTGCCCCAGGCCCTCGAACGCGGTCGCCATCCGCCCCGCCCGCACGTACGCCGGGGTCTCGCGCACGTCCCGCGGAAACACGCCCGCGTGCTCGTGCAGCGAAATCATCACCAGCTCGGAGGCAAGCCTCTCGGCCCGCGCCTCTTCTTCCCGCGAGAGCGGCACCAGGTACGGCTCCACGCGCCCCACCTGAACCGCAAGCTCGAACGGTTTGTAGTCGAGGCCGGGCTCGAGGTACGAAAAGGACTGGTATCCATCGTGTGCCTTGTCGGCGCCCATAAGCGCTCCCGGGAGTTGGTCGGAACCGTGGGGTGTGTTTCGTCGGGACGGTGCCCGCCGAGGTCCGCGAGTCCGGCGGGACGGAATCGCGAGCTCACAACATGGAGTCTGCGCGGACAACGGGCCAGCCATTCCCGAAGGCGCGGCCAGCTATTGCGAACACCCTGCGCAGGGCGTATTTCAAGCGCGCACTACCGCGCGCCCACGGGCCGCCACATCCCACTCGCCCCCGGAACCCCTCCGAAGTGATCCGCTGGACCCGCCTCTCCCGCGCCATCGATCGGGTTAACAACCGAATCGGCCGATGGACCTCGTGGCTCTGTCTGCTGATGGTGCTCGTGACGGCGTACAACACGGCCGTGCGCTACATCGGCGGCTATCTCGGCTTCAGGCTGAGCTCGAACCTGTATCTCGAACTGCAGTGGTACCTGTTCAGCCTGCTCTTCCTTCTGGCCGCCGCGTCGGCGCTCTGCAAGGGCGAGCACGTACGGGTCGACATCCTCTACAGCCGGCTTTCCGCCAGGGCCCGCGCCTGGATCGATCTCCTCGGCACCATCGTGCTGATGATCCCGTTCTCGGCCGTGACGCTATGGCTCTCCTGGCCCTCCATTCGGAACTCGTGGGCCGTGCGCGAGATCTCCTCGGACCCGGGAGGCCTCCCGCGCTATCCGCTGAGAACCTTCATTCTCATCTGCTTCCTGCTCCTCATCGTCCAGGGCATCTCGGAGATCATCAAGAAGCTGCGTGTCCTGCGCGGCCTGAAGATGGCCGGAAACGGTTCATCCGAGGACGATGCGGACAGCCCTCGGGTAACCGGAGGCATCGCGTAGATGGAGAACCTCCTTGCGCCGCTGATGTTCATCGGCGTCTTCGCGATGATCTTCCTGGGATACCCGGTGGCGTTCGCGCTGGGCGGCACCTCCCTCATCTTCGCCTTCATCGGCATCTCCATGGGGCTCTTCGAGTGGGGGCTGATGTACGCCCTGCCCCAGCGCATCTTCGGGGTGATGTCCAACCTGGTGCTGGTGGCGATCCCCTTCTTCATCTTCATGGGGGTGGTGCTGGAGAAGTCGCGGCTCGCGGAGGACCTCCTCACCACCATCGGCAAGCTCTTCGGGACGCTGCGCGGCGGCCTGGCGCTGGCGGTGGTGTTCGTGGGCGCGATGCTGGCGGCGGCGACGGGCGTGGTGGGAGCATCGGTGGTTGCGATGGGCCTCATCTCGCTCCCCATCATGCTGCGCTACGGCTACTCGAAGACGCTCTCCACCGGGGTGATCCTGGCGTCGGGCACCCTGGGGCAGATCATCCCGCCCAGCGTCGTGCTGATCGTGCTGGCCGACCAGTTGGGCTTCTCCGTCGGCGACCTCTTCCTGGGCGCGCTGATCCCGGGGCTCTCGCTGGCCGGAATGTACGCGATCTACGTGGGGCTGGTCGCCAAGGTGAGCCCCGCGTCCGCGCCCGCGCTCCCCCCCGAGGTACGCGATGCCGCGGGGTGGAAGCTGGCCCGCCAGGTGCTCACCGTGCTGATGCCGCCCCTGGTGCTGATCCTGCTCGTGCTGGGCAGCATCTTCGCCGGGATCGCCACGCCCACCGAAGCGGGAGCGGTGGGGGCGGTGGGCGCCATCGTGCTTGCCGCCGTCAACCGGCGCCTGTCGTGGAAGGTGCTCCGCGAGGCCAGCGAGTACACCACCTCGCTCACCGCCATGGTGATGTTCATCCTGGTGGGCTCAACCGCCTTCGCGCTGGTCTTCCGCGGCCTCAACGGCGACCTCTGGATCGAACACCTGCTCACCACGCTCCCGGGCGGGCGCATCGGCCTGCTGATCGTGGCCAACCTGGCGATCTTCGTGCTCGGCTTCTTCCTCGACTTCTTCGAGATCGCCTTCATCATCATCCCGCTGCTCGCCCCGGCGGCCGCCCTGCTGGACATCGATCTGGTCTGGTTCGGGGTGATGATCGGGATGAACATCCAGACCTCGTTCCTGACCCCGCCCTTCGGCTTCGCCCTCTTCTACCTGCGGGGCGTGGCTCCACCCGAAGTGCGAACATCGGAGATGTACCGGGCGGTCATCCCCTTCATCGTGATCCAGCTCATCGGGCTGGTGCTGATCATGACCTTCCCGGAGATGGTCACGGGGCTGGTGAACCGGTAACTACTGCCCGAACGCCGCGTTGGCGTAGGCCCACTCCGCGCGGCCGAACCACTCGAACGCCTCCGCGCGGAACGCCGACCAGTGGTCGTACACGCGCCGGTAGGTGGCGTCGGCGGCGGCCCGCTCCTGCAGGATCTCCTGCGAAGCCACACGCGACACTTCCATGATCTCGGGAGAGAAGGCGCGCAGTTGGACCCCGCCTTCGACGAGACGCCGGAGGGCGGCCGGATTCCTTGAGTCGTACGTGGTCTCGACGCCGTGCGCGGCCGAGCGCACCGCCACGCGGAAGGCCTCCTGGTACGTGGAGGGAATCGAGTTCCACGCGTCCCGGTTGACCTGGAAGGTGGTCGAGGGCCCCGGCTCCCACCAGCCGGGGTAGTAGTAGAAGCGGGCGGCGTTCTGGAAGCCGAGCTTCTCGTCGTCGTAGGGCCCGACCCACTCGGTGGCGTCGATCGCGCCCCGCTCGAGCGCCGGATAGATCTCCTGCGCGGCGAGGTTCTGGACGGTCACGCCCAGCCGGTCCATGACCTCCGCGCCCAGCCCGGGGATGCGCATCTTGAGTCCGTTCAGGTCCGTCGGGGTGTTGATCTCGCGGCGGAACCAGCCACCCATCTGCGCGCCCGTGTTGCCGGCCGGCAGGGGGATGATGTTGAAGTCGGAAAAGATCTCGCTGATGAGCTCGAGCCCGCCCGCATCGTACAGCCAGGCGTGCTGCTGGCGGGAGGTGAGGCCGAAGGGCACGCAGGTGTCGAAGGCGAGCACCGGCGCCTTGCCCGTGTAGTAGTAGCTCGGGCTGTGGCCCACCTGGACGGTGCCCTGCTGCACCGCGTCCATCACCTCGAAGGCCGGCACCAGCTCGTTCGCCTCGTAGACGCGCTGCTGGAAGCGCCCGTCGGTCATCGCCGATAGCGACTCGCCGGCGCGGGTGGCGGTGTCGAAGATGGCGTCGACGGTGCGCGGATAA
>VYDD01000358.1:0-3269 GCA_009843625.1 Gammaproteobacteria bacterium
CCTGATGGGCGCGTCGGCCTCCTTCCTGGGCCAGTTCTTCCGCGCCTACGACCTCTGGATCGCGCGAATCGGCGGTGTGATCATCATCGTTCTGGGGCTGTACCTGGCCGGCGTTCTGCGGCTGACCCCGCTGGACCGGGAACGGCGCGTGCATCTGAACGACAAGCCCGTCGGGCATCTGGGAACCCTGGGCGTGGGGGCAGCCTTCGCGGCGGGATGGACGCCATGCATCGGGCCCATGCTGGGGACGGCGCTCACCTTGGCCGCAACGGCCGAATACATGTGGGCGGGCGTGGGATACCTCTTCGTCTACTCGATGGGGCTCGCGGTGCCGTTTCTCCTGTCCACGCTGGCGGTGGGTGCATTCCTGCGCGGCTTTCAGCGTTTCCGGCACCTGCTTCCCGCGCTTCAGGTCTCGGCGGGCGTTCTCCTGATCGTCGTCGGGGTGATGCTGGTCAGCGGGACGTTCACGCTTCTCAGCACGTACCTCATTCGCTTTACGCCCGACTTCATTCTGGAGATGCTCTGAGTTCCGCCTCGGCTTCGATCTCCACCCGGTAGCCCTCTCCGACCAGCCCCGTGCGGATGAGAGTGTTGGTGGGCAGCACCTCCCGGAAGCGGTGGCCGTGCGCGCGCGCCACCGCCTCCCAGTCGGCGGCGTCCCGGATGTAGAGCCGGGTGCGCACGATGTCGGCGAGCCCGGCGCCCAGCGAGTTCAGCGCGCCCTCCACCTTGTCGATGGCGAAGTGGGTCTGGGCGCCGGCGTCGTCGCCCCCGATGAGGCGGCTGCCGTGGGTCGCGGTGGTGCCCGCGACCCAGATGCGGTTGCCGGACCTCACGGCGCGGCTGAAGCCGGCCACGTCCTCCCACATGGTCCCGGACGAGACCCGCGCGCGCCCGTCGCTCCCGTGTCGCACCGGATACGGGGAAGGGAAGCGGGTTACGTGGTGGCGCAGATCCCCGGCCGCGGTCAGGTAGGGCGGGCGCCGGTACTCGTCGCCGCAGTCCCCCGGGATGGGATCCAGGCGCGCAGCCGCCCCATCCAGTTCGGCGAGCGCATCGCCGTCCAGCGAGAAGTCGAAGAGGCGCAGGTTGTCTGCGAGGTAGCTCCGCCCGCCCGGCCGCGCGCCCACGATCACCCCGGCCACCCCGGGCTGCTCGAGCACGTAGCGTCCGGCCACGTTGGCCACCGACACGCCCAGCCGGTCGGCGACCCGCCGCGCCGCCCGCAGCACGTCCTGGAAGCGATCCCACCCGCCCGCCTGGTCCACGAAGCGGCGGTACTTCATCTGCGACCAGGTCAGCGCGTCGTCGATCGGCGGTGCCGGCCGGCCCAGCCAGCGGTCGCTCAGCAGCCCGCCGGCGAGGGTCCCGTAGGCCAGCAACTGCACGCCGTGGGTCCGGCACACCTCGGCCATGGCGGTGGCCGGGCGCCGGTCCAGCAGCGAGTAGAACACCTGGTTGCAGACGATGGGAATGCCGCTGTGCAGCGCCATGTCCAGATGCACCGCGTCCAGGTTGGTCACCCCCAGGTGCAGGATCTTCCCCTCGGCCTTCAGGTCGGTCAGGTGGAACAGGCAGTCCAGCCAGCTCGGGTCGGCATAGTTCCAGGCGTGGAACTGGAGCAGATCGATGCGTTCCACGCCGATCCTCCGGAGCGCACGGTCGACCGCTGCCTCCACCTCGGCCCGCGACGACGCGCCCGGGGACGGCACCCACTTGGTGAGCACGCGCACCCCTTCCCGGCGTCGGGCCAGGGCCCCCGCGATGATCTCGGCGGACCCGTAGTGATCGGCGGCGTCGAAGGCGTCGAACCCCGCCTCCACATGGGCCTCCAGCGCGCGCGCCGCCGCCTCCGGGTCGAGTTCGGTTCCGCCGCGTTCCGCGTCCGCGACCTGCCATAGCCCGTTCAGCACGCGGGACACGCGCAGTCCCGGAGCCAGCAGCCGGCGCTCTACGCTCATTCAGGCGGGAGTTCGCGGAAGATGCGCTCCACATCCGCGCCGGAGGTCCTGAGGGCGGCCATCTCGCGCCAGTAGACCCCGGACGCGACGGCCATCACCAGCAGCCACACCCACGTGGGATGGAAGTACCACGCCGCAACTTCACTGGTGAGGTCCCGCATCACCTGGACCACCAGGAAGGTCCCCAGCACGGCCACGCCCGCGCCGCCCACCAGAGTCCGCGCGGTGCGCCCGGTGAGCACGGACACGCGCTCCGCCAGGTCTGGGTTGCGCCGCGGCAGCGTGAGCAACGCCAGGCACATCAGCCCGAAGTTCACGAGCATCGAGATGACCAGGATGTCGATACCCAGGAAGAAGTCGCCCGCGAGATGGCTGCCCACGATCCCCACCGAGGCCATGACTCCGCTGGCGATGATGGCGATGTGGGGCGTGCGCCGGCGCGGGTGCACCGCGGCGACCCTCTTCGGGAAGATGCCGTCCTCCGCCCATGCGAACATCATGCGCGAGACCGCCAGCAACATCGCGGGAAGGTCGTTGATCAACGCCACCGCCGCCCCGCCGACGATCACCACCGTCCATCCCGCGGGGAGCAGATACCCGAGCAGTCCGGGCGCGGTGAGGTCGCGCACCTGCGCCTCTGCGGCGATGAAGCTCCAGGGAACCGCGTGGTACACCGCCGCCGTGAACAGGAAGTAGAAGCCACCGACGATCGTGATCGCGAGCCCGATCGCGAGCGGCAGGTTGCGCCCCGGGTTCTTCGCCTCGCCCCCCGCCTGGGCGATGGAGTCGAAGCCGATGAAGGTGGCGAAGAGCAACACGGATGCCGCCAGCAGGGTGCGAGGTTCGAGCGCCGGCGCGGCCAGCTCGGGGACCGACCGGCCCTCCGACGCCGAGAGCGCGGCCGCGAAGTCTCCGTGGTCGAAGGCGAACCCGGCCACGATCACCACCGCGCCCAGCGCGAACATCAGGAACATCATCGGCACCAGGGTGCGCTCGTAGAGCTCGAGCCCGCGCACGTTCACCAGCACGAAGGTCCACAGGAACGCGAGCGCGAGCCCCACCCGCACCGCACCGGTGTCGAGGGCGTCCGCGAGGGCGACCAGCTCGAGCGCACCGGCGATGTCGCGCAGGAAGGGAATCAGGATGTAGGAGACCACCCCGATCGCGATGGACAGCCCGAACCACTGCGAGAAGCTGGCTACGAAGCCCCAGTACGGACTCAGCGCCCGGCTCGCATAGATGTAGCTGCCCCCGGCCCGCGGCATCGCCGAGCCCAGGCTGGCGTACGCCAGAGCGGCCAGAACC
>VYDD01000358.1:3279-4386 GCA_009843625.1 Gammaproteobacteria bacterium
AGGTACGCGGGCAGCACCCAGGGCCCGATCCCGGGCACGCTGCGCTGGATCATGAACGGCATCACGTTGATGGCCGCGCCCAGCATCGCGCAGATGCCGGTCGCCACCAGCCCCATGAGTCCGAGTTCGCGGGCGAGCCCTGTTGCGGGCCGGGATCCGGCGGACGCCTCTCGATCGCTCATCGGTCGCGCTGTCCTCCTTCGCTGGCAGCTCGGGGGAGTTCGTATTCGCGGGCCGTCAGAACCAGCGCCGCATCAGCCGCGGCTCGACTTCGACGACCTCACCCTTCACCGTGTCCAGCATTACCCGGACCCAGCCTATCTCCGGGGATCCCCAGGTCTCGAGACGCGTGAAGTTGGCGAGTCCGCGTCCCTTCCCGTCCGTCAGGGGCTGGTCCAGCCGGAAAGTATGAGTGTCCCCGTGGATGAAGAGAACGTCCCCGGGAAAGGAGGCCACATGATCCCGCAGAGCGGCGACCAGGGGCCCATAGCCGTCTCCGCCCCCGCTCTCGAGGCGGACGTTGGCGTGCGCCGCGAGCACGATCGCGGAAGCTTCGATGGCCCGCGCTTCCTCGAAAACCGCATTCAACCAGGCGAGCGCCGCCTCGCTCCGCCGGGCCACCTCCTGGTCATGGCGGTGATCGCGGCCCGGGAACTGCGCCGTCGCGTCGAACGACCCGACCACGTGCAGGGTGGCGAAGACGAAGCCGCCCCGGGTCCAGCGCACGTTCTCGGGAAACTCGGAGAATCCGGCATCCTTCGCCTGCGATGTGACGGGCATCGGGACTGCGCCGAGACTGGATGAGGGATCGTCGAAGTAGATCTCCCGCAGCCGTTCCAGCCGCTCGGGCGGATCGTACCCGCCCGCATTTGGCGCATGGCAATCCGCCCACTCGTTGTCCCCCGGAGTGTACACGACCGGAAGCGGCACCTCGTCCAGCCGCGCGCGTATGTCGTGCAACTGCTCATCCGCGCACGATCCGCCCAGGATACCCCCGATGTGGATGAGGAAGTCCACCCCGGCCGACTCGGCGTCCGCCAGCAGTCGCCGGGCGCGTGGCTCCTCCCATGGGTAGTAGGGCCCGTCCCCGTAGACGCCGAAGGCGAT
>VYDD01000265.1 GCA_009843625.1 Gammaproteobacteria bacterium
ACGGTGCACTTCAAGGAGCGGCACGCCCCACCGCTCCGCCCAGCGGGCGATCGGTTCGCCCTCCCAGGTCCGGGAGCCGCGGTCGCCGGTACGCCCGGCCGGCTTGCCGCGGCGCATGGCTCCGCCGCCTACCCGATCCACAGATACCCGAGGAAGAGCAGCCCCAGAACCCAGGGGTATGGGGCGAAGCGGTGGAACGAACGGGCGCGCAGCGCGGCCAGGAAGATCCTGATGGCAACCAGGCCGGTCGTGGCGGCCGCCACCGCCGCGAATGCGAGCGGCGCGGTGCCGAGAGCCGGCGCCGTGGTCCCAGCGTCCACGAGCTGAAGGAGGGCGGCTCCGAGTATGGCGGGCACAGACATCAGGAACGAGAACTCGGCCGCGTCGTCTGACTCGACGCCCAGCCAGAGGGCCGCCACCACGGTCGAACCCGAGCGCGAGATGCCGGGAAGGAGCGCGAATGCCTGGGCGACCCCGATGAGCATCGCGACGCCCGGCCCGCGCACCCCCGAGAGCGGCCCGGGCTTCGGCGTCGCCCGCCGCATCGCCGCGCGCGCGCTCCAAAGCACCCCGCCCGTGACCAGGAACGCCACGCCCGCCGCAGCCGGCGTCTCGAACGCCGCCTCCACGACATCCCCCAGGAGAAAATAGACCGCTGCCGCCGGTACGTTGGCGAGGGCGATGAGCCCGAGGTAGCGCCACGTCCCGGGGTCCAGCCGGACCGATCCGCGCATGAGCGCGCCCACGCGCCGCCGGTATGCGACCAGCACCGACACCAGCGTCGCGAAGTGCACGGCGACCTCGAAGGCGACACCGGGAAGTTCGATTCCGAGCAGCGCCTGGCCGACGACCAGGTGCCCGGAACTGGAGACCGGGAGGAACTCGGTCAACCCCTGGACCACACCCAGCAGGACGGCTTCCCAGATGCTCACCGGTCCCGCGTCTCACGGCCGGCGCCGCCCCGCGCCCGCCAGGCCCCCAGCACCTCGGCGCATTGAGTTTCAAGCGGCTTCAGGCCATCGATTCTGACTGCGTCCGGGGGCAACTGGTTGCGGAACCAGGTGAGCTGCCGGCGGGCGTAGCCACGGGTTGCGCGCCGGGTCGCGTCCAGAGCCTCCTCGAGGCCAAGACGTCCCTCCAGGTGTCCGAGGATCTCGCGATAGCCTGTGCCGGACATCCCGGGATCGTCCGCCCCGTAGCCGCGAGCCGCGAGGACGCGGACTTCTTCGATCATTCCCCGCTCGGCCATCGTGCTCACGCGCTCGTTGATCCGGCCGTAGAGTTCGTCGCGCGGAAGTTCCAGCACCACGACCATGCCCTCGGCGGCCGGAGCGTTCGCCTGCGCGGTTCGGTGCCACCACGACAGCGGGCGGCCCGTGAGCAGGGTCACTTCGAGGGTGCGCTCGATGCGCTGGATCCCGCCCGCGACTGCGAGCCGGGCTCGTTCCGGATCCAGCACGCGCACCCAGCGCTCCAGCTCTTCCAGCCCGCGCTGCGCAAGGAAACGGCGCAGGCGCGCCACCCGACCCGGGTCCAGTTTCGGCTCCTCGAAGAGGGGTTCCACGAGAGCCTTCAGAAAGAAGCCGGTGCCTCCCGCCAGTACCGGCACCCGGCCGCGCGCGCGGATTCGGCTCATCCAGCGGACGGCGTCGCGGGCAAACTCGCCGGCGCTGTAGGATTCGTCCGGATCCCGGATGTCGACGCCGTGATGCGGGATGCGGGCGCGGATGCCGCCGGCCACCTTGTCGGTGCCGATATCCATGCCGCGGTAGATCTGTCGCGAGTCCATGGAGATCACCTCGCCGTCCAGCGCCTCGGCGACCGCCAGCGAGAGCGCGGTCTTGCCCGTGGTGGTCGCGCCGGTGATGGCGAGGAACTCAGGTGCGGCCAAAGCGGCGCTCCAGCTCCGACAGGGACAGGCGCACGGCGGTCGGACGCCCATGCACGTCGTGATGCGGGAGATCTGTGGCGAAGAGGCGGTCGATCAACTCCCGCATCTCCTCCTGCGCCAGCTCCCGGCCGGCCTTGATGGCGCCCTTGCAGGCGAAGGTCATCGCGATGCGCTCGTGCTGGTTGCGGGCGGCGCGCACCAGTTCCGAGCCGTGGGTCAGCTCGCCGATCATCTCGCGCAGACAGCGCTCGGCGTCGAAGTATGGATGCGGGTTCGGCACCGCGTGCACGATGATCGAGTTGCCCCCGAACCCGTCGACCTCGAAGCCCGCCCGGGCGAACATGCCGAACAGCGGCTCGACGTGCTGGTATTCGGCCGGCGGCAGGGTCAGGGTGATCGGGAACAGCAGGCGCTGGCCGGGCTGACCGCCCTTGCCGAAGGCCTCCATCAGCTCCTGGAAGAGGATGCGTTCGTGGGCGGAGTGCTGGTCGATCATCATCATGCCGCCGCGCACTTCGACGAGGATGTAGGTCCCGTGAAGCTGCCAGAGGCGCGCGGGTTCCACGGGAACTTCCTCGGCCGGAGCGAGCGGCCTGGCTGCATCGGCGGCCGCGGGCGCCCCGCTGGCGAAAAGCGCCATCTGTGCATCGGCGGCTGCGGAGGATGGGTCGGACGGCGACCGGTCCGCCGTCCCGGGCGCGTACTTCGCCGACTCGCGCACCATGGCTGCGCCTGCGCCATCGCCAACGGACGGAGCGGAGAACGGGCTCGATTCGGGCGCCGGGTCCTGCGCGCCCGAAGCCGTGTCGTCGGACTCGCCAGGAGCGTCGAGCGTGGCGGCGCTTTCCTCACCCGCGAGCGCGCGCCGGATTTCGTCCTCGATGAAGCCTTCCACAGCGGTCCGGTCGCGGAAGCGCACCTCCAGCTTGGCCGGGTGCACGTTCACGTCGACCTCACCGGCGGGGAGGTCGAGGTAAAGAAAGAACCAGGGCCGCACGGCCTCGCGAATGGTGGTGCGGTAGGCCCGGCGTACCGTGTCCCTCAGGCCCTTGTCCCGGAACGGTCGGCCGCCCACGAAAAGGTAGGTGCGGCGCGGGCCGGGACGTGCCTGGTCGGGGCGCTGGAGGAGGCCGCCAACCCGGCCGACCTTCCCCGCCCCCGCGAACCCGAACATCGAGGCGCGGGCGTCTCTGCCCCACAGCCGGCCGACCCGGCGCGCGGGGCCGGGGTCTGCCGGCAGATCAATCAGCGTGCGCCCGTCGGAGGTGAGGGTGAACGCGACCTCGGGATGGGCCAGGGCGAGCGACGTGAGTTCGGTGGCCACCACCCGGGTTTCCGCGGATCCGCTCTTCAGAAAGCGTCTGCGCGCGGGCGCGCTGAAGAAGAGGTTGGCCGCCTCCAGGGTGGTGCCGCGGGCGCGCGCGTGATCGTCGACGCTGATGATGGTCCCCCCGGTCGCCCGAATGCGGGTGCCCGCGCCCGACTCGTCGCAGGTCTCGAGCGTCAGCCGCGTTACCGCCGCAATCGACGGCAGCGCCTCGCCGCGGAACCCGAAGCTCGCGACCCCGCGCAGCTCGCGGGCGTTCGTGATCTTGCTGGTGGCGTGGCGCTCGAGGCACATGATCGCATTCTGGCGCCCCATGCCGGCCCCGTCGTCGATCACCCGGATGCGCTGCCTCCCGCCCCGCTCCACCTCGACCCGGATGTGCGCGGCGCCGGCGTCCAGGGCATTCTCGACAAGCTCCTTCACGACCGACGCCGGACGCTCGACCACCTCGCCGGCGGCGATCTGGTTCGCCACCGAGTCCGGAAGCACCTGGATGGGGCGGGCGGGCGGCGTCACTGCGCGGCCGACGAGTGCTCGACGCGGCCCTCTGCCTGCGCGGGTTGCAGACCAAAGAAGCGGAGGGCGTTGAGGGCGGTGTAGTGCTCCACCTCTTCCGGGCTCTCACCCCGCACATCCGCCACGCCGTCCCGCACCCGCGCCACCCAGGCGGGCTCGTTGCGCCGGCCCCGATGCGGCACCGGCGCCAGGTAGGGCGAGTCGGTCTCGATCATGAGACGGTCGCAGGGCACCGCCCGCAGAGCTTCCTGGCCGTCGAAATTCCTGAAGGTGACGAGCCCGGTGAACGAGATGTGCCAGCCGGCGTCGAGCGCTTCTTCGAGCAGCCGCATCCCGCCGGTGAAGCAGTGGAGCACCCCTCGTGCCGCGCCCCTGAACTCATCGATCACCGCGCGGGTGTCGTCATCCGCCGACCGCGAGTGCACAACCAGCGGCAGCCCGGTCTCGGCTGCCAGGCGGGCATGGGCGCGGAACAGGTCGCGCTGGCGGTCGCGCGGACAGAAGTCGTAGTGGTAGTCCAGGCCGGTCTCGCCGACCGCGACAAGGCGCGAGGAGGCATCCAGCAGTTCCGCCACCCGCCACACGTCGTCCGGGCCGGCCCGTCCCGCCTCGTGGGGATGTACGCCCGCCGTCCCCCACAC
>VYDD01000164.1 GCA_009843625.1 Gammaproteobacteria bacterium
TGCACATCCCGGTGATCAGGAAGGCCCACCACACCCAGTTCTGCGCGACCCCGCCCCCGCGCACGAAGTCCGCGATCAGGTTGGGCGTGTCGGTCGAGAAGGTCGTCGCGACCATCGACGTGCCCAGCAGCCACCACGGCAGCTTCCGCCCCGAAAGGAAGAACTCGTCGGCCCCGGACCCCGCGCGCCGGGCGAAGCGGAGGCCGATGGCGAGGGCGGTCAGCCCGTACAGCGCGATGACGATCCAGTCGAGCGTGGTGAGTTGCATGCGGCTTCAGTCGCGGGAGAAAGGGGATGGCCGAGTGTCCCGGAGGGTTGGCGGAGCGGCCCGCAGGGGTGGCCCGCCGTCCCAAAGACGCATCGGATAGACCCCCGAGTCTACCAGCCCCCGCAGCGATTCGGCCACTCCCGCGTGATCGCCCGGGAACGTGACGCCGAGCCACAGCTCGCGGGTGGGCAGCACCGTGCAGCGCGCGCGGTCTGCCGCGATCAGGTCGTTCATGGCCTCCGAGAGGTAGAACTCGCGGTCGAATCCGGGTCCCGAAGCCAGGAATGCGGCGAACAGGTCGCGCAGGGGCGCGACGATGTGCGGCTGGAACCCCCAGAGGTTGGTGCAGACGGGCGTTTGCACGGGGACGTCGAGCGGTCGGCCGCCCACGTCCCGGCCCACCGCGCGGTCCCCGTCGCGTCGAAGCCCCAGCCCCTCGGTCAGCCGCTGGAGCGCGCCCGATCCGTCGATTTCGCAGAGGCCGCGGGAGACGCCCCCGCTCTCCGACAGGGTGACTTCGAGGGGGTAGCCGATGGTGAAATGAGTAGTATTGCGCACGTCGGCGGGTGCCGACTGAGCGCCGCGCATCGCCCCGGCAAGAGCCGCATACGCCCCCCGCCCGTAGAAGTCGTCCGCGTTGCATACGGCAAAGGGACCGCCGACCTCTTCGCCCGCGGTGAGGACCGCGAACCCGGTGCCCCAGGGGCGGATCCGGCCGGCTGGAGGATCATCCACGAGTCCCGGAAGGGCCATCCGCTGGTACGCGTAGCGGATGTCGAGGTGGGTTGCCGCGTCGCGAAGATGCGCGTCGAAATCGGGGCGAAGCGCCTCCTGGATGACGAGCAGGAAGCGGGTGAACCCGGCGACGGCCGCATCGTAGAGGGCGTAGTCAAGGAGGGCTTCGCCGCCCGGCCCGATGGGTGCGAGCTGCTTGAGGCGGCCGAAC
Organism: Gammaproteobacteria bacterium; assembly: GCA_009843625.1. Classification (GTDB taxonomy): domain Bacteria; phylum Gemmatimonadota; class Gemmatimonadetes; order Longimicrobiales; family Gaopeijiaceae; genus BD2-11. The sequence goes on from VYDD01000164.1 coordinate 1,215, forward strand.
CGGGTCGAGCGGCCGGCCGCGAGGATGACGAGGGTGAGGGGTGGACTCAAGTTCCGCTACCATCGGTGTTGGTTTGGGTTACCGTATACAACACCGATAGCGACCACGGGAAAAGGGGGGAGGTCTGGAGACGAAGGTCCTGATCACCGGCGGCGCCGGCTTCGTCGGGAGCCATGTCGCAGCCGCCCACATCGCGCGCGGCGACCAGGTCTGGATCATCGACGACCTCTCATCGGGACGTCGCGCGAACATTCCCCCCGGCGCCGAGTTCGTCGAGATGGACATCGCCGATCCCCGCGCGCGGGAACTGATCCTCGATGTCAGCTTCGACCTGATCAACCACCATGCGGCGCAGATCGACGTTCGCGCCTCGGTGGCCGACCCGATTGCCGACGCCAGGGTCAACATCGCCGGCCTCATCAACATCCTCGAGGGCGCGCGCGACGCAGGAACGCGGCGCGTGGTCTTCGTGTCCAGCGGAGGCGTGGTCTACGGGGAGCCCGACGTGTATCCCACGCCCGAAGGCGCCCCCAAGCGTCCGGTGTCCCCCTACGGGGTGTCGAAGCTCGCGGGCGAGTACTACCTCGACTGCTACCGTGCGGTGCACGGCCTCGACTACGTGGCGCTCCGCTACGGCAACGTCTACGGCCCCGGGCAGGATCCCCATGGCGAGGCGGGCGTGGTGGCCATCTTCTGCAGCCGCGTGATCGACGGCGAACCCCTGGACATCTTCGGCGACGGCGAGCAGACGAGGGACTACGTCTACGTGGAGGACGTGGCGGCCGCCAACCTGATCGCCGCCGACATGCCGCTCGAAGATGGCGCCGGCATCGACGCGCGAGCCTATAACGTGGCCACCGGAGAGGCGACGAGCGTCAACACGCTGGCGACCCTCCTGGAAGAGATCGCGGGAGTCCGGCCGGGCCGGATCCACAGGGACGCCCGGGCCGGCGAGCTTCGGCGCAGCGTGCTCTCGACGGCGCGGATGCGGGCGATGGGGTGGACGCCGGCGCAGAGCCTCCGGGAGGGGCTGGCGCGGACGTTCGGGCATATTGCGTCCGGCAGGACGACCCGGTCCATCGCCAGCAAGGCGCAGTGGCCAGACGAGTAGGGAGAAGACCATGCTTCGGTATCCAGCCTTGATCGATGGCGCGGCATGACGCGCACGTCATACGTCGAGTGGATGGCGCGCCGCATCGCCCAGGCGGGAGGGTGACCTACCTCGGCTCGGCGAACCCCAGCCTCCAGACCACCATCTCGGGGAAATCCCGTTCGTTCTCGACGGTCTCGATGACCAGGCCATTCCCGATAAAGGCCTCGAACAGCGCATCGTGTCGGCGGGTTGCGATGAGCGAGCCGTTGGCGAGATCGATCAGGTCGATGCGCATCTCGTAGATCGCTTTCATGTCATCGTCGATCGCGACGTAGGCTACCCGGCCATTGGGCATGACTCGATAGTCCATGCGATCCTGCCAGTCGTCCTTGCGAGCAGAACTGATCACCCAGAGTCGCTGTTGATCGTCGACCTGCATCGCGAAGATCCGGTTCCGTGGCGGATTGTCGAGAGACCAGGGTTCGCGTGATGGTTCCCGCTCGTTCAGCACCGGCCCGCTGAGCCCGAGGATCCTGCGGCCGCTATCGCTCCATACCTGAATCAGGTAATAGTCCGCATGAGCGCTGTAGATTCGTTTCTGCCGATCAACCGCCAATATCCGAGGTGAGAAGCCCGGTGCGTCAAGGCCCGCCATCCGGCCGAACGAATGGAGAACATTCGGTCCATCGACGATGTGCAAGGGCATGGCGACCCGTTGAGTCGTCATCCTTGCCCTGTTCAACAGGTATCTCCCGTCGTCTCCGAGCGGTACCGCGAGATGGGAACCCCCCGGGTCGAGCAACCTGTCCGAGTGATAGGAGAAGTCGGCGTTCACGATGGTCTCTCGTCCGATATCGAGGTCGACGATGTGAACTCGCCCCTCGCCGTCGGTGCGGACCGGAGCCGGGCGATGGAACTCCATGGGCCCGTCCCCCCTGCGGCCGACCTGCCTCAGGAATCTCCCCTCCGCGTCCCAGACCTTGATCACGCTTTCCTGCTGCTGTCCGACCCAGTAATTGCCGGCATCATCCACCGCCGCGTAGATCGACCAGTTGATGTACCCCGGACCTGCCGTGTCGCCCAGAGCCACGACGCGGTCGACGGTGATGCAGTCTGCGCACATCCCCGGACTCTCGAGGATGTCTACCGTGGCGGTGCTGTCCTGCAGGGTGGCCAGGTCCCTGGGGGAGTCGGGGGCGTCACAGGCGGCAAGCCAACCGGCCAGGGCGACGGCAAGCGGCAGAAGAGCAACAGCGAGGGGCGACCGAGCGACAGCGATCGGCAGTGGACCAACCACGAAGGGCTGCGATGCCCTGGTGGACCTGCCAAGCATTCGACCCCCTTCGGCGAGCCGCCGGAACGAGCAGACGGCGAACTTCCTTCCATTCAGACTGCCTCCGTGGGCCGAACGTTCCCGCTCGGCCGTGTCTCAACGGATCTCGCGTCAGTGCCTCTCGTGCTCCCTTGCCACGTTCTCCACGTACGTCGAGGACTTCTCCAGCGTCGGATTCTCGTTGTAGGCATCCGACTGCCCGGGCGGAATGCTCAGGTACTCCCAGTCCTCACCACGGAAGGACTTGGCCAGGTACACGATCTGCCCCACGTGGTACGCGGCGTGGGCCAGAGAGCGGAGGAGTGCTTCGTCGACTCGATGGGGAACACGGCGGACGGCTACGCTGGAGGTCAGGTCGTCGTCGGTGAGCTGTGAGAGCGTGTCGAAGAGCACGCCCCAGCCCTGGTCCCACTTTGCGGCGACTTCCTCCGGCAACACTTCGCGGGACTCGAACTCCGACTCTCTGTCGCGCCAGGGCTTCTCCCCGTCCGTGGTAAGGAAGTCGGTGAAGCGCGACTCCAGGTTTCCGGCGACGTGCCACACGATGGTCGTGATAGAGATGGCGTGCTCGGACCCGACCACGAGGTGCTCGGCGTCCAGTTGGTTGAACGCGCGCTCCCCGAGGATCTTGTAGCGCTGGTATTCGGCTTGGATGAGGGCCAGGACGGTGCGGTTCATAATTGTTATCTCATATTGTAGTGATGTGGTATATTGATAGATCA
>VYDD01000440.1 GCA_009843625.1 Gammaproteobacteria bacterium
TGGCCGAGCGGTCCCGAGAGAGGCCGCCCGCGCCGACTCCCCGCACACGGAGGTGGCCGATGACCGTTCCCGAGAAGATCTCCGCGGACTACACGCTCCGCCCGAGCGAGCTCTCCGAGGTGCTCGCGCTGCTGGTCGAAGCCCGCCAGCCGGTTGTTGTCTGGGGGCCCCCAGGAGCCGCCAAGAGCGAGATCGCCCGGCAGGTCGCCGCGGCCACGAACCGCCAGTACGTCGACGTCCGGGCCCTGCTCCTCGACCCCGTCGATCTGCGCGGCATCCCCTGGCGCGACGCCTCGGACCGCACCCGCTGGGCGCCGCCCGCCTTTCTGCCGCCTAATGTTGCGTACAGGACTATGTTGCGTTGAGTCTGCAACCCCTCGTCAAAACGTGAGATGAGCGCCTGGAACGCAACATAGTGTGCGGATGGTGCTACGCATGATCGCGATCCCAACGAAAGGAGACACGATCATGTGGGAAGAACTATTCAGGCATTCGCCGTCAATTGAGAGACACCGTTCGGCGGCTTTGGCGGAGGAGCGGCTGAAGTACCTCCGGCGCCTTCGGGACGGGGGGTTCAGTTCCAGCACCCTGCGCAAGCACGCCGCCGACCTTCTGCGGTTGGTCGGCCTCCTCGATCTGACCGGGCGCAGAGTGGTGAGCGTCCGAGAGGTGGAGGAAGCGGCCACGGAGTGGTCGCGGCCAGGGATTCTCCGATACCACCGGCTGGCCTCGGCCCGGGAGCGGGTGGCCTTTGTGGCGAACTCCGTGCGTTGGCTGCGCCTCCTGGGCCGGCTCGAGGAACGCGGGAAGCCGCCGCGCCACCCGCACACCGCGGAGGTTGCCGCCTTTGCGGCGTGGGCGCGCAGGGAACGCGGATACGCGGAGGCGACGGTGGAGAGCTGCTGCGAGGCGACCGACCTGTTCTTCGACTTCCTGGCCGAGAGCAACACGGCGCTCGGCTCGGTCACCATCGTGGACGTCGACCGGGCCATTGCGGCCAGGTCGGCGCGGGCGGAACTCAAACGAAGAACCATAGGGAACTACGCCCGGCGTCTGAAGATGTTCTTCCGGTTCGCCGAAGACCGGCGCTGGTGCAGGCCCGGCATCGCGGCCGCGATCACCGCTCCACGGATCTATGTCAACGAGGACGTGCCGGCCAGGCTCAAGCGCGAAGACGTGGTGCGGCTGTTGGCCACCACTGAGGGCGACCGTCCCGTGGACAAGCGGGACCGCGCCGTCCTGATGCTGCTTGCAGTCTACGGTCTGCGATGCGGCGAGTTGTGCGGGTTGCAGCTTGACGACATCGACTGGGAGCAGGAGACGCTGCGCGTACGGCGTCCCAAGACGGGAAGAACGCACGCCTACCCGCTGTCGCGGGGCGTGGGCCAGGCCATCGTCCGGTATCTCCAGGATGTCCGTCCCCCGCGACCCGACCGTACACTGTTCCTCACCCTCCTGGCGCCATTCCGGCCGCTGGACCCGCGGCTGTTGAACAAGATCGTCAGAGACCGCCTGCGCGGCCTCGGCATCGTCACCGGGCGCCGGGGACCGCACGCCCTGAGGCATGCCGCCGCCCAGCACCTTCTCGACCAGGGCATGGCGATGAAGGTGATCGGCGACTTCCTCGGGCACCGCAGCCCGTCCTCGACCTCGGTGTACGCCAAGGTGAATCTCAACGCGCTTCGCGAAGTCGCCTCCTTCGACCTGGAGGGACTGACATGAACGTACGCGACGCAATCGAGCAGTACATCCTCTGGCGACGGAGCCTTGGCGCGAAGTTCGCAACGCAGTCGTTCTATCTCCGGCACTTCCTCAAGGGCGTCGACGGCGGCGTGGGCTGCGACGAGATCACGCCCGAACAGGTCCGGGCCTTCATCGCAGGCGCCGGCCCCCTGACCTCAACCCGCGCCCACAAGTACTCCGCGCTGGCCGGCTTCTACCGCTACGCCATCAGCCGCGGCTACGCGACCCGGCGGCCGTTGCCCGACAACGAGCCCAAGCCGCCGCGACCGGCGCCGCCCTACGTGTACTCCCACGGGGAACTGCGGCGTCTTCTCGACGGCCTGGAGCGCCATGCCAGGCGCGCACGGCAGATCGATGCCGACACCCTGCGCACGCTGATCCTTCTCCTCTACGGCGCCGGTCTGCGGGCCGGCGAGGCCAGACGCCTCACGTTGGCCGACGTCGACCTCAAGGAGTCGGTGCTGACCGTGCGCCTCTCGAAGTTCTTCAAGACCCGGCTCGTTCCGGCCGGGCCGCAACTCGCCGGCGTTCTCGCGGCCTACGCCGGACGGCGCGTCCGCCATCCGCTCCCGGAGGGCCGCAACTCGACGTTCCTTGCGAACCGCGACGGAACGCCGCTGGTGAAAAGATCGGTGGATGGCAGTTTCGCCCTGCTGCTGCGCCGCGTGGGAATCCACGGCGTCGAAGGTTGCCTGCGCCCGGGCCTGCACTCCCTCAGGCACACCTTCGCCGTCCACCGGGTCACCGCGTGGTACCGCGAGGGCGCCGACGTGCAACGGCTCCTGCCGGTGCTCTCCACCTACCTGGGCCACGCCCGGCTGTCCGACACCCAGGTCTACTTGTCGATGACCCCGGAACTGCTGCAGGAGGCGTCCCTGCGCCTGGAGCGCCATGCGAGAGGAGGCAGCCATGCGTAACCTCACCACACTCGGTCCGTGGCTGGAGCGCTTCCTCGTGGAGCACGTCGTCACCGAGCGCAACCTCGCCCGCAACACCCGCAAGAGCTACCGCGACACCTTCGCGCTGCTGGTGCCGTTCCTGAGCCGCAAGGCCCGCAAGCCCGCCGACCGGCTGGGCCTGCGCGACCTCACGTCCGCCCGTGTGCGGCAGTTCCTCGCCCACATAGAGGACCAACGCGGCTGCTCGGCGCAGACCCGCAACCTGCGGCTGACCGCCATCCGCGCGTTCGCCCGCTTCGTCGCCAGCCGCGATCCGGCGCAGGTCGGATGGTGCGGTCACATCCGCGCCATCCCCGCCAAAAAGGCCATGCCGCAGCCCATCGCCTGGCTGAGCCCGAAGGATGTGGATGCGATGGTAGCGGCGCCGGATCGCAAGACCTTGCGGGGACGAACGGAGCGCGCCCTTCTCATGTTCCTCTACAACACCGGCGCGCGCGTCTCGGAAGCCGCGCAGTTGACGGCGGGCGACCTTCAGATCGGCCGCGACAACAGCCGTCACGCCCTGGCGACGCTCCACGGCAAGGGCGGAAAGACACGCCTGTGCCCGCTGCTCCCGGAGACCGAGCGTATGCTCGCAGACCTGGTCCGCGGCTCGTCGGCCGACGATCCCGTGTTCCTCAGCAGGCACCGCAAGCCCTACACCCGGTTCGGGATCTACCGGCTCGTCGAGCGTTGTGCCGCGCAGGTCCCGAGCCTGGCCGGCGTCAAGGTCACGCCCCACACGCTCAGGCACAGCGTCGCCTGCCACCTGGTGCACGCCGACGTGGACATCAACACCGTGCGCGCCTGGCTCGGCCACGCCAGCGTCGACACTACCAACATCTACACAGAGATCGACGTGAACATGAAGGCCCGCGCCATCGCCCTGTGCGACCTGGTCGAACCGGGTCCGAGCCGGCCGTGGCGCGAGAACAAGGGCCTGATGGCCTTCCTCCGGTCGTTGTAGATGCCAGAAACTATGTTGCGGTGCGTGGGTCGTCTGGGCGTTAAAACAGAAAGTTACACCAGCGCCGCAACATAGTCCTGTACGCAACATTAGGGGGCTTATGTTGCGCGCAACATAAGCCCCCGTCCAACGATCCCGGCCGGTGGCTCATCAACCTCGAAGAGCTGCCGTCCGCCCTGCCCCTCGTGCAGGCGGCCCTGTACCAACTGGTGCTCGACCGCAAGGTGGGGGAGTACGAGTTGCCCGAGGGCGCGTCTCTCATTGCCTGCGGCAACCGGGAGACGGACCGTGGGGTGGTGCACCGCATGCCCACGCCGCTGGCATCGCGCTTCGTTCACCTGGAGATCCGCGTCGACGCGGAAGACTGGCTCACCTGGGGCGCGGCTCACGGGATCGTTCCGGAAGCACTCTTCTTTGTAGCCTACCGGCCCGACCTCCTGCACCAGTTCGACCCACAGTCCAGGGAAGCGGCTTTCGCCTGTCCCAGGGCATGGGAGGCAGTCAGCAATATCGTCAAGCACCGGAACGGCCTCGATCCGGCAACGGAGCGGGCGCTCTTCCGGGGGACCGTGGGCGAGGCCGCAGCGGTGGAGTTCTCGGCGTTCCTGAACGTCTGGCGCGAGCTGCCCCATCCCAGGGCAGTGCTCGCCGACCCCGGGAACGCGGCCATTCCGGAGAACGCGAGCGCGCTCATGGCG
>VYDD01000287.1 GCA_009843625.1 Gammaproteobacteria bacterium
CCGCATACCCGCCCCCGAAGAGGCGTGCGTGCACCAGCAGCGGGTAGAGCTGATACGCGGGCCGCCGTCGCAGATGGCCCGACTGGAGGGGCCAGGTATCTTCGTAGGCCTCGCGGAACGCCCCGGAGAAGCCGCCGAACAGATCGGCCATGGCCAGGTCCACCTCGCGGTGACCGGCGTACACCGCCGGATCGATGAGCACGGGAGCGCCGCCGCGGGCGAAGAGCACGTTTCCGGACCAGAGGTCGCCGTGAAGCAGGGAAGGGCCGTCGGCCGCCGCCGCCGGACCGAGAAGTTCGTCCGCGCGCTCCGCGACCGCCTCGACCACGGCCGCCTGAGCTGCCGGGAGGGCGCCCCGCGCGCGCAGCTCCCGCGCCAGCGGACGGATGCGGCGCTCCGCCCAGAAGCCCGCCCAGTCGTGGCTCCACCCGTTGGGCTGCGGCAGCGATCCGATCAGGTTGTCGCCGCTCCACCCGAAGCGGGCATCCGGCCCCCCTGGGCCCGCACCCCGGTGGAGCGCGGCCAGCTCCCGTCCCAGCCGGATCCAGCCCCCTGTGCCGGGCCGGCCCTCCTCGACCCACTCCAGGAGCAGCCACGCGACCTCGTCACCGGGCCCGCCCGCAGCGATGACGGACGGCACCCGCACCGAGCCCGTTGCCGCCAGCGCTTCCAGGCCCTCGGCCTCCACGCGGAAGAAGCGATGATCCGCCTCGCGGTTCCATTTGAGAAAGAAGTCGCCCCGGGTCGTGCGAAGAGCGGTGCCCTGGTTGATGCATCCGCCTCCGACGGGCCGGACGCTCAGGACGTCGGAGGACTCCAGGCCGATCGCACGGCAGGCACGCTCCACCGCGATTGCGGTCGAACCGCGGCTCGGCTCCACGGCGTCGAGACCTCTCTTCCCGCCTGTCCGGCGCCTACTCCTCGGGTTCGTCCGGGATTCGCTCGACCAGTGGGCCGCGGCTCTCCAGCACCTGCCGCAGCAGGCGGCCCGCGACGCGAAGAAGGAAGGCGTCCTCGTCCGCCATCCCACGGATCGAGAGCCGGATGTCCGAGGTGACCTCGACCTGGGACCAGGTGTCGACGGCGTCCGGAGCAAGTTCGCGGCGGCGGCGGGCCTGGGACCGCAGTTCATACAATACCCACGACAACTGATTCACGAGGGTATCGGCTTCCTCGTCCGAGTCGCTCGTGCGCAGATCCGGGCTTGCGGCGTCGGCAACGACGTCGTCCCCGAACGGGGATGCGGGTGGCCCGGGAGCAGCCGTTTCCAATGCGTCCAGGGCCCGTAACTCGAGCGGCCCGTCTTCATCGAAGTCCCGGGGCGCTTCCGCCCGAAATGGCATCCGCTCGCCCTCGCGGATGCTCTTGAACGGGGACTTGGGACTCGGCCCGGGCCGCTCGGCCAGAAGCCGCTTCCTGAGCGCTGCGACGCGGTCGACCATGGAACGCTGCTCGACTGATGCGGGCGAAACGATGTCGGCGGAAATCGGAGTGTCGCCGGCGGCGACGCTCGCGACCAGTCCGGTGGGCAAGACTTCGAAGAGCTCGCGCAGGTCGCGAAGAGGCACCGGCCGGATCTCGCTCCCCGCCTCAGCCTCGCGCACGCGCCGGATGAAGAGCAGTCGATCCCGCACCAGCTCGGGATAGCGGGTACGCGGCCCTCGCCGGCCCACCCGCGGCAGCAGTCCTTCCTGCACGTAGTACGCGATCGTCCTCCGGTTAAAGCCGGTGTCGCGCTCCAGTTCGCTCGCGGTGTAGCTGCCCATTTCTCTGCCTCTCGGGACCGCCGGCGTTGCTCGCCCGCTTCAAGTGTCGTTTACTGGTATGATCTGTCAACTACTGTTGACATGGGCCAGCCGAGTCCGTATACTGATGACAACTGGTGATTACTGACAATATACAAGGAGAGACGATCATGCGCCAACGACCCCCTGCCGAGCCCACCGCCCGCGCCAACGAGACCCCCATCGCCAGCGCCAGGACCACGCTGTCCAGCCTCTCGGTCGGAAAGCCCGCGCACTTCGCAGGGTTGACCGTTTTCCCGTTGTCCTCGAATCTCCCGAACTCCGTCCGCTACCTGCTTCTGGAAAAGGGGCTGCACTCCGGGCTGGTCTCCGTGCGCGAAGTGCAGAAGGAGGGCAGCGTTCCCAATCTCGCGGTCGAGAACCGGTCCGATTCCGACGTGCTCATCGTCGACGGCGAGGAGTTGGTGGGTGCCAAGCAGAACCGCATCGCTAACCTCACCCTGCTGGTGCCGGCTGAGCGCACCACGATCATCCCGGTGTCGTGCGTGGAAGCCGGGCGCTGGAGTTACAGCCGGCCCGACTTCGCGGTGACCGAGCGGGTGCAGTACAGCCGCGGGCGTGCGGAGAGGCTCCGCGGCGTGCAGGCATCGATGCGCACCACCGGGACGCGCGTCTCCGACCAGGGGGCGGTGTGGGACGACCTCAGCGAGAAGGCCGCCCGCATGGAGGCGCACTCCCCCACCGAGGCGATGAGCGCGATCTACGAGCGCCACGGGGCCACGCTGGACGACTACGTCGAGAAGCTCTCCCTGGAGGCCGGTCAGGTCGGGGCCATCTTCGTCACCGGTCCGCGGCAGTTGGGCATGGATCTCTTCGACAGGCACGAGACGTTCGCGGCCTTCTTCCCCAAGCTGGTGCGCAGCTACGCCATCGACGCGATGGAGCGGCCGCCGGCTCGAGACGGGGCTGCGAAGCCGAAGGATGCGCACGCTTTCGTGGACCGTCTGCGGCAAGGGGCGTTCGACGTCCACCCGGCCGTCGCGCTGGGGCATGACGTCGGGATCGTGGCGAGGGGCGCGATCGCGGGAGCACTGGTCCACCAGGGGACCGCCCTGCACCTCACCGCCTTCTCCGAGCCCACTCACGCCACCACCGATGACCACCCCGGCGCGTACGCGAGCTACCGGCAGCGGCGGGCGTCGCTTCGGCGCCGGCGCAGCCGGGAGTAGGCTTCGCCCCGAGGCCGGGATCGGCCGGGCTGGACGAGGGTAGGCGTCCCGCCGGTCGTTCCCGGCCCGGCGAGGGGCGCATGGATCGACCTTGCTCGGGAAGCTGCCCGCGCTCTATCTCCAGAGGTGCCACCCGAGAGCACCACCGGAACAACAGCGCGGAAGTGGAAACCGATGACCAGCACGCCCCAACCTCGGACGGTTCCTCCAGCCGGCGCCCTCGCGGCGTCCGTCGTCACGCTCGTCCTGGCCTGCGGAGCCGACAACGGCATCGCGCCCGAGCTACCGCAGTTTCCGGAGTGGATCCGGCTGTCGACGGAGTCGGGGTCCGACGTGAGCATCGCCGTCGTGCGCCCGGAGGTGGCTCCCATGGGCGTCGTGGTGGCGTTCCCTTGGGGCGCGGGCGATGCGAGCCTCCTGCTGGGGCTGATCGACTCGTACTGGGATCAGGCGGCGCCGGCGGCGGGATACGCGGTCGTGGGCGTGGAGACCTACGGGCCGGGCCTGGATGAGGACGCCGCGAGCGTGATGACCGCCGTGATGGGCTGGATCGACGAGAACTTTGCGGGTGCGTCGGGTGACATCGTCATGACGGGCGCGTCCGCGGGCGGGATCGGGGTCTTCCACGCGGCGCTTGCGGTACCGGACCGGGTCGGAGGCATCATCGCGATGCCGGGGCGCTACGCGGGCGAGGAATCGCTGGAATCGCTGGCCGGGGTGCCCGTCTGGATGATGGTGGGCGAGGGCGACGCCCGCTGGGTCGAAGGGTCGGAGACCACGGCGGAGCGCCTGCAGGACGCTGGAGCGGACGTCACGCTCGACATCCTTCCGGGGCAGGGGCATGTGCTGATCGTCGCGCAGGACGCGCTGGTTCAGTGGATGGAGGGAAGATAGGCGATGAAGCTTCGCGTCCCCCATCCCCTGGTGCTTCTGACGGCCGGCGTGATTCTCGCCGCCGCCGCGAGCTATCTGCTCCCGGCAGGCGAGTACGAGCGCCGAGACGACGAGGCGACCGGGCGCGTCGTGGTGGTTGCGGGCACCTATCAGGAGGTCGAGCCCAATCCCGTGAACCTCTTCGAGGCCATGGTCGCGCTGCCGCGCGGAATGATCGACGCGGCCGACATCATCTTCCTCGTTTTCCTGATCGGGGGCGCCTTCACGGTCGTGGACGCGACCGGCGCGCTCCGGCGGGGCGTGACGTCGCTGACCAGGGCGCTGCAGGGACGGGATCTGCTCATCATCCCGGTGGTGGCCGTTCCCTTCGCCATAGGCGGCGTCGTCCAGAACCTGCAGGAGGAGATCATTCCGCTGATCCCGGTGCTGCTGATCCTCACGCGCCGGCTCGGCTTCAACGCGATGGT
>VYDD01000137.1 GCA_009843625.1 Gammaproteobacteria bacterium
GTGTAGGGCGTGAAGGTGGGCGCCGCCGAGATGTCGACCGCCTCCTCGTCCGGCGGCGGAGGCAGCTCCTCGACCGGATTGTCCTCGAAGGTGGTCGGCGCGATGGTGATGTCCTCGCTGATGTCGGCCGCCGCGATCACCGGGGTCGCGGGCCGGCTGATCGCCTGGGGCGGCGGGGGAATCTCGATCTCGGGCGGCAGTTCGATCGCCACGAGCTCCTCGGAGTCGAAGGAGACGTCCTCCGCGGTCATGCTCGGCCAGAACATGAACATCACGAAGTGAACCGCGGTCGCGGCCAGCACCGATCCCCAGAACCAGGTGTTGAACGACCTCTTGAAGCGGTCGTTCGCCGTCAGGGTCGGACCTTCCTGCACCTGCACAGATTCGTTGTCGCTCATCGTCTCTCCCTCGTCATGCGGCGTTCCAACTCGGTCGCGAATACCACGCGGACCACGTTTGCTTCCTGCAGTTCCTCCTGAACCTGGTTCACGAACTGATAAGGCACGTCCGTGTCCGCACGCAAGGAAATTACCAGGCGCCGGTCCGAGGCCGCGTACGCCGGCGCCACGATGTTGGACAGGGTGGACATGGTGATGCTGCGGTCGTTCACCCAGACCTCGCCCGTGCGCTCAACCCACACGTGCATGATGTCTTCCCTCTTCTCGTCGATCTTCTCGCTGGCCGCCGCCGCCGCCCACTCGATGGGCCGCTCCTTGCTGGTGCGGAAGACGGTCGTGACCATGAAGAAGATGAGAAGGAGGAAGGCGATGTCGGCCAGCGACGAAGAAGGGATCTCGTCGGAAGCCTTCGATTTGCGCGAGAATCCGCCCGTTTTGATAGCCATCGGCTAATCCTCCAGCAGCTGCAGGGAAATGCGTTCCGCCCCGGCGGTCTGCAGGGCGTCGAGGACATCCACCATGAACCTGTAGGGCGCGTTCGGGTGGGTCTTGACCGCGGCGATCAGGTTGGGGTTCTCGGTGACCCCCTGGCGCCAGATCGCTTCCACGTCGTTGGCGCGCACCTGCTGAACCTGCGTGCTCTCGCCCCGCTTCACGTCCACCAGGCCGTTGGGCAGGACCGAGAGGTGCAGGATGTTGCGCTGACTCACCTGAACCTCTTCCGCGGACTCGGGAAGCACCACCGCCAGCCCGCTGTCCTTCGGGAAGACCGTCGTCACCAGGAAGAAGATGAGGAGCAGGAAGGCGATGTCCGCCATCGACGAGGTGGGAACCTCGTCGCTGACCTTGGATTTCTTGTTCTGCAGTACGGCCATCTTCAGGTCCTCCCGTCGATTGCGGCTGTTCCCTAATCCTTAAGTTACCAATCCGTTCCCCGTATCGTTCCCGTCAAGCCCGCATCAGGCGGGCAGCCTCGGCGGGGGCGGGGCCAGCGCGGTGATCGGATCCCTGGCGACCACGGTCAAATGGCCCGCGTTCTCCAGATCCCAACTGACGTTCAGGATCGCCTGCGTGCCCTGCTCCATGTCGACGATCAGCTTGTCGATGCGCGTGACGAAGAAGTTGTATCCGATGTTGACCGGAATCGCAATCGCGAGCCCGGATGCAGTGGTGAGCAGCGCCACCTTGATCCCGCCGGCGACGAGCGCCGGATCCACGCTGCCCGCGGCCTCGATCGACGCGAAGGCGAGGATCATGCCGGCCACCGTGCCCAGGAAGCCCATGAGGGGCGCCACGTTGGCGATGGTCGCGAGCACCACCAGACCGCGCTCCAGGAAACCGAGCTCAATGGTGCCGACGGTGCTGACGGCCTGCTCGATCTCGCCCTCGCCCACCTCGCGCCCCTTGATGCGCCGAAGCCCGGCCATGAGGATGGCCGACGCCGGCCCCCGCTTGGAGCCTGCCGCCGCCATCGCGCCGTCGATGTCCCCGGCGCGGGCCAGCTCGTCGACCTCCGCCAGAACCTTCGCGGTGTCCTTGTGGGCCGCCCACAGGGTCCAGGCCTTGGCGATAATCACGCCGAGCGCGATGAGCGAGCACAGGACCAGCGGATACATCATGAATCCGCCATCGGCGAACAGGGTCAGGAGTCCGAATTGGTCGTTGGCCACCGAAGCCTTCCTTTTGACGGGATTCGACCGGGATCGCAGATGCCCGGAGAGACGGAACTCTAGCGAGCACGCACCGCGCGCGCTACTTCAGCAGTGCGAAACTACCTGCCCATCCGCTGGCCTGTCAACGCCGAAATCCCGCCAGGAGGCGATGCCATGAACGCAATCTTCCGCACCACCGGCCGGGTCGCCGCGCGCGTCTCCGGCGCGATCATGTTCCTGCTCCTGCTCGCCGCTGCGGGCACGCTTCCCGCGGGAGCCCAGGAGGCATCCGATCGGCCCGTCTGGCGCCCGGTCATCCTCGGCACCGAGGCGATGGTCGCTGCGGAGCATCCGCTGGAGGCGCTGGCCGCCGAGGAAGTGCTGCGCGCGGGAGGGAACGCCTTCGACGCCGCTTCGGCGGTATTCTACATGACGACGGTCGTGGAACAGCACCAGGCGGGAATCGGGGGCGACGCCTTCATGGTCGCCTATCTGGCCGCCGAGGACCGCGTCGTCTTCGTCAATGGAACCGGGTACGCGCCCGCGCGCGCGACACGCGAGTTCTACGAGGAACACGGGGGCATCCCGAGCGCCGGGCCGCTGTCGACGGACGTCCCGGGCGCGGTGGGCGCGTTCGAGCTGGCCCACTCGCGCTACGGCAGCCTGCCCAGGGAACAGGTGCTGGCACCCGCGATCCGCGCCGCGCGCCAGGGGCACCCGCTCGACTTCTGGGTCGCCGGGCATCACGAGCGCTCGGTGGAGAAGATCTCCCCCTACCCTGCCTCGCGTGAGCTGCTGATGCCGGGCGGGAGGCTGCTCGGTGTGGGCGACATCTACGTGCAGGAAGACCTGGCGCGATCGCTAGAAGAGATCGCGCGCGAGGGCGCGGACGCCTTCTACCGGGGGCGGCTGGCCCGGATGAGCGCCGACTACTACGAGGAGCAGGGCGGACTGCTCCGCTACGAGGACCTCGCGGGCTACGAGGCCGAGGAGGCGGATCCGATCCAGGTGAGCTACGCCGGCCTCGACGTCTACCAGAGCGCGCCCAACTCGCAGGGCATCGTCATGCTCATGGCGCTGAACATCCTCGAGGGCTTCGATCTGGAGGCGATGGGCCACAACTCCGCGGAATACGTGCATGTGGTTACGGAGGCGATGAAGCTGGGCTTCGCCGACCGGAACCGATACGTGGCCGACCCGCGCTTCAGCGACGTTCCCACCGAGGAACTGCTGTCGAAGGAATACGCGGCCGAGCGGCGCGGGCTGATCCGCATGGACCGGGCGATGAGTGTGGCTCCGGCCGGCGATCCCCGCAGGATGGCCGCCGTGGCCGAGGGGCAGGCGGCGGAGTACGAGAGCGGGGCGCAGGACGTCTCCCGGCCGGAGGTTCTCCATCGGGAGGACGGCGAGACCTCGTCGTTCTCCATCGCGGACCGCTTCGGCAACCTGGTCTCGGTGACGCACAGCGTGAACTCGAGCTTCGGCAGCGGGATGGTGGTTCCGGGCGGCGGCTACTTCCTGAACAACCGCATGCCCTACTACGGCCTCGAGCCCGACGACGTGAACGTGCTGGAGCCGGGCAAGCGCACGCGCCACACCATCAACCCGGCGCTGGCGCTGAAGGACGGCCAGCCGTACCTGGCGTGGAACACCCCCGGGGGCGACAACCAGCCGCAGGCAATGCTGCAGGCGTTCCTGGCGGTGGTGCACTTCGGCATGAACGTGCAACAGGCGGTGGAGGCGCCCACGGTGACGAGCACCGCCTTCCGCGCATCGATGTATCCGGGGCGCATGCGGGGCATGCTGACGATGCCGGAGGTGCTCTACCAGGGGGCGGGCGAGGCGCTGGCCGCCCTCGGCCACCGCGTGGAGGTGAGCTCGCTGCAGCAGCCCTACCGCCAGGCGGCGTCCGGGGCCGGGGCGGTCAAGATGGTGATGATCGACCCGGAGACCGGCGTGATGTACGGCGGCGTCAGCCCGGCGAAGAGCGACTACGTGATTGGATGGTAAGGAGGAAAGAGCCATGAGCGCGCGACCCCAGACGCCCGAACCGACGGACGAAGAACTCAACGCCTACATCCTGACCCGCTACCGGCTGCTCGGGATCGACATATCCGTGCTGCCGGAGTCGGACGAGGATGCGCCGATGGACCAGGAGCGGCTGCTCGAGAACGGCCGCTCGATCCTCCGGCAGGATGTGGAGGCCGCGAACTTCCACATCGATCCGCAGTTCAATCTCCCCAACGCCATTCCGGCGCCGCTGGTGGCGTGGACCGGGG
>VYDD01000086.1 GCA_009843625.1 Gammaproteobacteria bacterium
GTAACGTCAAGTGATCCCACCAGATAGCCAGGATCGGCGTCAATGTCGGACCACCATCTCGGGTTTGGTGTCCTTCGAACGGATCCGGCTCATCAACTCGCTGCGTTGCCGCGCTGTGAGCGGGTCTGAAGCGGGTCGGCGAACCTCGGCAACTCGTCGGGCCGTGTCGGTGGAGGTTGCGGCAACCTCAGTGATGACTCCCATCAGGCCTGTCGCGCCCCCACGTCCCGGATGAACCGGTCGAAGGTCCACAGCCACTCCTGCTGCGCTTCGGTGTAGGTGGCGTGGAGGGCGTGGGGAACGACCAGTTGCAACTTGGCAACGGACATTTGATGGGTCTGGGACTCCGATATGCCGGGTTCAAGCGTCAGGAGGTGCTTCTCCGGGATCTTCTCCGCCTCGACGAGAACCTGCCGCCAGCGGTCCTTGCACGTCGATTTGGCACCCAGCATGGCCAAGCACCACCAGCCGGCATCCGCTTCCCGATATGCCTCGATGCTCGGAAACAGGAAGTCGGGCCGGTGGTTGTGTTCGGTCACCGGACTCCGCGTGTACGACAGTTTGTGGGCGCGGAAGACGGCCTCGGCATGGTGTTCCAGGGACTGTCCCATCCGGGCCTTGCGTCGGTTCTGAACGCTCAGCGAGAAGCGCAGGAATCCGTCCACGTCAACGCCGTCTTCGCCGGTGAACCCGGCTTGGAGTCGCTCGGCGACCACCCTTCGTTCAAGTCGGCGGAACAGGGCCTCCTCGTGCTCCAGCCAAGCGAGCAGGGTGGTGTCCGGGTCGTCTCTGGGACTCACGGCCTCGGCCAATGTCCTGCGCGCGAGGTCCGAAAACTCGGCGGTGCGTGGGAACGTGGTGCCGAACGGCTCGACGATGCCATCCAGTCTTGCCTCGTCCGCTTCCTCGAACTCGACGGCGAGCTCGTCGAAGATGAAGCGGGCTGCAAACCCCAAAGTCGGCTCGTCCGGCTCGATCTCTCGCGAGTCGAAGGAGTCTTGGGGACGCACTCCGAAGAGCCATGAGAGCTGCCGCTCACTCGTGGATCCCGACGGGGTGACGATGAAGTAGAGGATCCCGTCGTTGTGCAGCGCGAGAAACAGGGCATCGCCACCGCTCATCGCTTCCGTTACGGGATTGGACGGGTAGTACAGACGCCATTCCGGTGAGCGGTGGGGTTGATTCTCCCGCGTGTCGTAGTAGGTGGCGGGCGCGTAGGCGGTGATGCCACCCTGCCCGTGGTCGTGGCCCTGTCCTTGCGATTCGTCCCTCTCGCCGGTTGCCGTCCCCTCGGCGATCAATCCGTCCTGCTCTCGTCCCAGCCAGATGTAGCGGACGTTGAAGCGTCGTTTGTTCTCTCCGAGAACCCGCTTCCGCATGGCCTTGGTGACGCCGATTTCGTGCTGGTTGGACTTCGTGGGTTCGGCATCGACGTCCGAGAGGTACTTTGCGCCCACTCCCGAAAAGTAGTCGCGCAGTTTTCCGCGCCTCATGCGGTCGCGCCGTCGATGTGGGGGGCCATGAGCCGGGCGATGGCGCGGACCACGGGGACCACGACCGCGTTGCCGAATTGGCGGTAGGCTTGCGTGTCCGATACCGGGATCTTGAACCTCGTCCCGCCCGGCCCGTCGAACCCCATCAGCCGCGCGCATTCCCGCGGGGTCAGCCGGCGCGGGCGGCCGTTCTGCCGGATGAGGATTTCGGATCCGTCCTTGTAGTAGCGGGCCGAAAGAGTCCGCGCCACGTCCCCCGGCCCGAACACCGAGCAGCCGAATCCGTTTCCGGCCGCCCGGTGCTTCCTCTTGTAGTCTTGGAGGTAGGTCCAGAGGTGGTCGCTCAGGGTGTACTTCGGATCGACTTCGCTGTCGAGAATGCTCCCAAGGGTGGGAGGATCGCCGCCTGGGATCTCCAGGTCGGCGAAGTCGAAGTCGGTTTCCTTCTCGAAGCCCACGATGAACACCCGCTCGCGCCTCTGCGGCACCCACGGGGAGGCGTCCACGATCCTCGTGCTGACGTTGTAATCCAGTTCGGTCTCCAAGACGTGCATGATGGTGGCGAACGTCCGTCCCCGATCGTGACCCTTCAGATTCTTGACGTTCTCCAGAAGGAAGGCGGACGGACGATGATGGGCGATGATCTTCGCCAGATCGTAGAAGAGTGTCCCCTGCGTGTCGCACAGAAAGCCGTGGGGCCGCCCCAGCGCGTTCTTCTTGGAGACCCCGGCGATGGAGAAGGGCTGGCACGGGAAGCCGGCCAACACGACATCGTGCTCGGGAATCATCTCCGGAAGCGAGGAGTAGGCGCGGATGTCGCCGACGAACTGGTGTCCGTCGCCCGACGGGAAGTTGGCCGCATAGGTCTGTTCGCAGAACCTGTCCCACTCGGACGTGAACACACACCGTCCACCAATCTCGTCGAAGGGACGCCGGAGACCCCCGATGCCCGCGAACAGGTCGATGAACCGGAACCCGCTCATGACATGCACTTTCGGAGGGGCCGCGATTCCACTGCGGGGAAGCCGGGGAGTTCCAGCGCCATCCGGGAATCGCACGGGACGTGGTCCGGCACGGTGCTCGGATCGGGGCGGGAAGGCGTGGGATTTGCTCGGTGGCATACCCTGCGGTATCCACGCTTCAGCAACATCGCCCCGAAGCTCTCCTCGCTGTTCCTGTGGACCGTTCCCTTGACACGCTTGGTGAGAATAATGCTCGCATGGCCACGGGGTTGACAACCCTCGGGGTGAAGTGGCGGTGCTCGGAAACGACCGCCCAGCTTCCACCCCACAGCCTCGTACGGCCCGGTTCCTCCAAGCGGTGCAGCCGATCATGCTGCTCCGCACCCTCAGCGGCTCGGC
This sequence comes from Gammaproteobacteria bacterium, assembly GCA_009843625.1. Classification (GTDB taxonomy): domain Bacteria; phylum Gemmatimonadota; class Gemmatimonadetes; order Longimicrobiales; family Gaopeijiaceae; genus BD2-11. The sequence continues at coordinate 2,855 of VYDD01000086.1, forward strand.
CCAGCATCGCGGTCCGGCCCGCGCGTCGGCGGCCTTGTCACCAGCCGTGTCCGCGCGGTCTCGCGCCGCCAGATGTCCCGTAGTACTCGGTCAAGCCTGTCACCTGCTCGTCGAGCCGCTCGATTCGCCGCCTCAAGGTGGCGTTCTCCCCGGTCTGCCGCTCGACTTGCCGCCGCAAGGCCTCGACCTGTTCGGAGTGCCGCCGCTGTTCCCGCTCGTACTGCTCGGACAACCTCCGCAAGGCCCTCGTCAACTGCCCCTCTAACGCGCTCATACAGCCTCCTCACTCGTTCGACAGCTTCAAGGCCGGACGGTCGTCCACCCGCCACGGCGGACGGTCCAGCACGCCGTCCGGCACCACGACGAACCGCTCGCCCTTGATCTCGTGGAACACGAGCCCCCAGGTGTCCACCTCCAGTTGGGCGAGCGTCCGCCGGGCGTCGTCGATGTCCCGGCCCAGTTCGGCGCGGGCCTCGATCCGGGTCTGGATGCTCCTCGACAGCCAGCGCATCGTCGCCCAGCTTCCGCCGAAGGTGCCGAGCGAGAGGCTCAGGCCGACGATCAGGGGCCTCATCCAACCCTTCATCAGCAACTCGCGCATCCGCCTGGTCGCCACCTCCGTATCGCGCCTGATGGTACGCAGCGCGTAGCTCACGGCGCGCCGCGAGTTCCCGGCGAGCCGTTCGAGCTCGTCGGCGGTCAACTCCTCGATCTCCCTGCGCTCGGTCTCCAGCCGCTTCCGCAGCCGCCCTATCAAGTCGTTCGCGTTGGAAATCAACTCCGTACAGTTCTCCTTTCAGCCGCCACCGCTTCCCCGTCTCGGGGTCCATGGCGGTCAGGTAGTCCATGCCTTGGCGGGGCACTTCAAGCCCCGCCTCACGGAGCGCGGCGACGACCTCGTGGCGATCGCGCACCGCGCCCTGCTCGACGCGCTGGAGCAGGTAGTCCCGGATCAGGTCGCGGGGGGATGCTTCGAGCCGGAGCCCGGCCCGCAGCTGGGCGGCCTCGACGTAGGCGCGGTGTCCGGGCTGCTGCACCCTGGCCCGCGCCGGATCGTCCGGCCGGCTCCAGCCGTGTTCGTGGTTGAAGGCGTCCTGAAGCGCGCCGAACGTCTTCTCCCAGCCGGGCGGGGCGATGTTCAGGCTGCGGTCGGTCTCCAAGTCGCACCGGGCGGCAAGGACATGAACGTGCGCTCCGCCGTCCTTCTCGCGGTGGAGCACCGCCGCCCATGCGTAGCGATCAGATTCGAGTCCGGCCCACGCCGTCTTCTCGAACTCGTCGAGGACGACTTCGATCTGCTCTTCGGTCGGCTTGTCCTCCGGCGCCCACGCGATCACGCCGGAGGTGTACTTGTGGTCGAAGGGGAGCGTATCGGCCACGGCGGCCACTTGGTGGGGGTCTCCCCTGAGCACCTCGACGC
>VYDD01000292.1 GCA_009843625.1 Gammaproteobacteria bacterium
GCGCCCGCGCCACCTCGCATCCGACCCGGCCGCCACCGATGACCAGCACGCGTCCCCCGCAGGTGATGCCCTCGCTCAGATACCCGTTGAGCGCCTCCACCTCGGCCACGTTCCCCACCGCCAGCCCGATGCAGTCCTCCCGCAGCATCGTGTCCGGAAGTCCCGGCTCCAGATGGCCTCTCTTGGCGATGGCGGACACGGTCACGCCGGTATGCGCGCGGACCTGCGCGTCCTCCAGGGTCATCCCGGCAAGACGGGTGTTGCGGATGGGAAACTCGGCGATCGCGATCTGTTTGTAGCGGCCGACGGTCAGCGCCCGCGCCGAACCGACCGACACCCTGTTGGCCAACTGCTTGCCGAGCCGCCGGGCGGTCAGCACGACATGGTTGGCCCCGGCCAGCTCCAGCACCGCCTCCCCCTCGGGGTTCACCGCCGTGGCCACGATGGGAACGCGTTCCGACACCTCGCGCGCCGTGAGCACGATGTTGGTGTTCACCACGTCCGGCGCGTTGGCCAGCAGGAGACTCGCGCGGCCGAAGGCGCAGTTCTCGTAGGTGGCCCGCACCCCCAGGCCGCCGCGCACGACCGGCACCTTGTCCGCGTGCAGGGAGGCGGCCCGCACCGGATCGGCTTCGATCACCACGCTTTCGACTCCGGAGAGCGCGAGCCGCTCGACCAGCTCCTCGGCCACATCGTCCCAGGTGCTGATGATGACGTGCCCGTCGAGATCCGCGGGGACGCGCGTGCTCACCCTGGTCTTGAACTGGGCCTCCACCCAGGGCGCATAGAAGCGGAGGAAGGCCACCGGCAGGTAGATGAGCAGCATGCTGACCCCGGCCACCAGCACCACCATGCTGAATATTCGCCCGAGGTCGGACTGGAACACGATGTCGCCGAACCCGAGCGTACTCATGGTCGTCAGGGTCCAGTAGACGCCCGTAAACCAGTCGTGCTCCTGACCCTCGCGCGCCATCAGCAGATGGAAGATGATCGAGGAGGCGGCAACGAAGCTGACCAGCACGACCGCGAAGCCCAGCAGGTTCAGGGGCCTCAGCTGGAGGTTGTCGCGGTGGCTGCCGCTGACCAGTTCGGCGATCGCGGCGATGGTGCCCTTCATCCGTCAGGATCCCTCATTGCGTCAGGTTCTTCACGCGCTGCGAGCTTCTTCGAATGTAATGGCTCGCAAGGCCGGGGTGGAAATGCGGCCTCCGGTGCGTTGCCGCCACGCGGTGAGCTTGCGTGACCGCCGCCCCGGATGCTACCGGTTGCGCACCGTCGTTTCCAATCCGCAGGGGGTACGGATGCTGGTCCGCTCGATGTGCGAACGGGTGCGCCGCGGAGCCGGGCGTCTCTCCGCTGTGATGGGCGTCTCCATGCTCGGCGCCACGGCTCTTGCCTCGCAGGCGGCAGCCCAGGACGACCCGGGTCCCGGCGAAGCCATCCCCTACTTCATCGACAACGGGGCCGGCATCCCCGGATACCAGCCGTCGGATGACGAGTTGGCTCGCGCGGCTTTCGAGGCCTGGGCGCGGGAGAGCGGCGGGCGGCTGCGGTTCGTGGAAGCGGACTCGGAGGACGCGCTCATCCACGTGGTCTGGATTGATCCCGGGAGCGGCGTGTACGGGGAAATGCGCACCGTCCTGGTCGACGGCCGGCCGCGGGCCCTCCTCTACGTGACGCCGAGCGTCGACCTCCAGGGCCCAGCCATCGCGCGGCTGGCCGCGAACGACCCGCTCCTGCGGGATACGATCGTCTACCTGACCTGCGTCCATGAGCTGGGGCACGCCATCGGGCTGCCGCACACCGCCGATTTCGAGGACATCATGTACTCGTTCGCCTACGGCGGCGACATCGTGCGCTACTTCATGCGCTACCGGGAGCGGCTCGCGAGCCGGGCCGACATCGCGAACCACTCCGGGCTGTCGCCGGGCGACCGGGCCGTCCTCCACGGCCTGTTCCCGCCGCCGGATCGGCGCCGTTAGACGCGGCCCGTCGCGGGGGCTTTCCGTCTCAGACGCCAGCTACCGGCCGTCCGGGGCCGCGCTCGACCATCTTCAGCAGCCCGTGGATGAAACCGCCCGAGGCGCCCTCAGCGTCCGTCGGCGGGCTCCAGCCGGACAATCGATGTCGGCTGCTCGTCGCGGTGGTCGATGGCGAGGTAGATGAGGCCGTCCGGGCCCTGGCGCACGTCGCGGATCCGCCCCATCCCGTACACCAGCGTCTCCTCCCGCTGCACGGTCTCGCCGTCCATGACCAGGCGCGCGAGCTGCTCGAGCGCCATGCCGCCGGCGAAGATGTCGCCCTGCCAGCGCGGGAAGGCGTCCCCCGTATAGACCATCAGGCCGGAGGCGCCGATGGACGGCACCCAGACGTGGCTGGGGTCCGCCATGTTCTCGTCCATGGTGCCCTTGTGGATGGCGAGTCCCGAGCGGTAGTTGACGCCGTAGCCCACCACCGGCCAGCCGTAGTTCTCGCCCGGCATCACCAGGTTGAGCTCGTCGCCGCCCTGGGGTCCGTGCTCGGTCTGCCAGACGGCGCCGGTCTCCATGTCGATGGCCAGCCCCTGCGCGTTGCGATGGCCGTAGGCCCAGATCGACGGTTCGATGTCCGACCGGCCCAGGAAGGGGTTGTCGGAGGGGACGCTGCCGTCCTCGTTGATGCGATTCGTGGTTCCGTGGTGATTGGACGGATTCTGGGCCGGGTGCGCCTCCAGATCCCCGGAAGGGGGCGCCTGGCGATCACCCACCGTGACGAACAGGGTGCCGTCCGGATGGAAGGCGATGCGCGCGCCGTAATGGCCTCGCCCCTGCGAGTTCGCCAGGAAGATCTCCCGCTCCGGGGTGAAGACGTCGTTCCGGAAGGTTCCGCGCAGCACCGAGGTGGTGGAGCCCCCATCGACCGCCTTGGCGTAGCTGATGAAGAGGACGTTGTTGTTCGCGAAATCCGGGTGCGGCAGCACGTCGAAGAGCCCTCCCTGGCCCTGGTCGACCACCTCCGGCACGCCGGACACGGGATCGGGCAGGAGGGAACCGTCGCGGACGATGCGCAGTCTGCCGGGCTTCTCCGTGACCAGCATGTCCCCGTTGGGAAGCCAGGCCATCGACCACGGGCGGATCAGGCCCCCGGCCACGGTCACCACGCGATAGTCGTGTTCGAGCGAGCGAACGACGCCCGACTGCGCCGAGGCGGAGGTCGGAGCCAGCGTCGACACCAGAAGTCCGGCGGCGGCGAGCGCGAAGAAGGAGCGGGCCATCTGAGTTCTCCTGTAAGGGTCCAAGTCTCTCTGGAATGTTATCGCAGGGACGGAATACGGGCGAGTGGGGGCGATGCGCCAAGACTCCGGTTGCCCCCGCACCTCCGGGCGCCCGGCGCCTCCGGATGCCTCCGTGTCCCCGCCGGCGCACCCATCAGTTGAAGCCCTGAATCCCCCGGAAACGGTTGTTCACGACGTTGTTGAAGATCGAGCCGAACTGAAACGAGAAGCCCAGGCGCAGGTTGTAGTCGTACGTCGTCGCCCGCAGCCGCAACGCGAGCAGGGCTTCCTCGTCGGTCACGCCCTTCCCCGACAGGTAGATCTGGTCTTCGACCCGCCGGATGCTGCCGCGGGCATTGATGCTGAAGCCGCGCACCACGCGGTAGTCGATGTCCCCGCGCAGCGAGATGTTGTAGAGGTCGGTGTCGTGCAGGAACTGCGACCCCTGCAGGGTCACGCCCGCGTCTCCCCAGTCCTGCCGCTGCGAGAAGTCGAGCTCGAAGGAGTGTTCCGCGCGCGTCTCCTGATCCTCCCCGTACGTGGTCGTCTCGAAATATTCCCGGTAGGCCGCGCCGATGCGATAGGAAGCGGTCAGGGAGCGCCGGGTGGCCTCCTCGTAGGGGAAGAAGCTGTACTCGATGACCGGGCTCAGCTCCACCCGGACGCGCTGGTTGAAGCGCGTCGTGCGCGCCGACTGCAGCTGCATCCCTGTCGACCAGTGGTCGGCCAGCGAATAGACGGCGGTCTGGTTGAAGTTCCAGTCGATCCTGGTGTCCGAGAAATCGCCGTCGTCGAGCTCCACGTTGAGCCGATTGTAGCTGGTCCGGATGTTGGTGCGCACCTTCCATGTCGGGGTCACCCGGGACACGGAGAAGCTGCCGGAGCTCTGCACTCTCTTCCGGGTCGATTCGCCGTCGAACTCGCCGCTGCCGTTGATGCGAAACACCCACAGGTCCCACCGATCCTCAACCTCGGAGCGCGCGACCACGCGCTCGCCCGTAACAT